>NZ_JAMXRY010000055.1:0-33890 GCF_024124525.1 Halomonas sp. OfavH-34-E
CGGCCTCATCACCCTCGCGCTGGACCTTCTCCTGCATAACCACACAGTCGGCGCCTTCGGGCAGCTGGCCACCGGTAAAGATGCGGGCACAGCGGCCGCGCTCCAGTCGCTCGCCCGGGGCCCCGGCGGCCACTCGCAGGGCCACCGGCAGGCGTTGTCCGGCGTCTTCATGGTGCAGGGCGTAACCGTCCATGGCGCTATTGTCGAACGGCGGTACATCCAGGGCCGCCACGACCGGGGCTGCCAGCACACGGCCTTCGGCCTGTTCGCAGGGCTGGCGCTCCACCGGCAGCGGCGCGACGCCATCGAGCAGGGTGGCCAGGGCGTCCTCCATGGGCGCCAGTGACGCTGCGTGGCTAGACGTCATGCTGCCCCCGCTCCGGTATCACCAGATTGGCGAAGTTGCAGGGCCGGTGACGGCTGTCGAGCTGCTCGGCAAGGATGCCGTCCCAGGCGGTGCGGCAAGCGCCGGTGGAGCCCGGCAGGCAGAACACCACGGTGTGATTGGCCATGCCTCCCAGGCAGCGGCTTTGCACGGTGGAGCTGCCGATTTCCTGATAGGACAGCTGGCGGAACAGCTCGCCGAAGCCCTCGATGCGCTTGTCGAGCAGGGCCGATACCGCCTCCGGGGTGGAATCCCGTCCGGTGAAGCCGGTACCGCCGGTGGTCAGGATCACCTGCACTTCGGGGTCGGCGATCCAGCCTGACACCACCGCGCGGATACGATAGATGTCGTCGATCACGATCTGCTTGTCGGCGAGCTGGTGGCCGGCGTCCTCGAGTCGCTGCACCAGCGCCTGACCGCTGCGATCGGTGTCTTCGGTGCGGGTGTCGGAGACGGTCAGCACCGCCACCTTCAACCCGATCATGGTGTCCTGACTCACTGGCGTCACTCCTTGTCACCGGTACGCTGCTGCTTGGCCTGCTGGCGAGCCTCGAAGGCCGCCATCTGTTCTGGGGTGGCCTTGGCCTGATACCTGTCCTTCCATTCGCTGTAGGGCATGCCGTAGACGTGTTCACGGGCGCTTTCGTAGTCGAGCGTCTCACCGCGCTCTTCGGCGGCGGCGACCAGCCACTTGGACAGGCAGTTGCGGCAGAAGTCCGCCAGAATCATCAAATCGATGTTCTGCACATCCTTGTTGTCGTCAAGGTGGCGAAGCAGGCGGCGGAAGGCGGCCGCCTCGAGTTCGGTGCGAGTGGCCTCATCGAGGTGCTGCATGGGGGACTCCAGTAACAGAAAACGATCAGTCGGGCGACTGTCCCACGATGGTAACGCAAGACCGTCACAAGAACAGCGGCAAAAGAATGCCGCCCCGAGTGAGCCCGGGGCGGCGAGAGGGATAGCGGTCACCGTGGGTGGGGCTGCGCTCAGGAGGGGCTGGGAGATTCCGGTTTGGTATCGTCGGTGGCCTCCACGTCAGCCGGGGCCTCGGCCTGATCCTTGACCTCTTCGTACCACAGGTTGTGGTGCTGCTTGGCCCAGCTTTCGTCGACGTAGCCGGTGGTCATGCCCTCGAGCGCACCCTCGGTCCCCAGGGTGCCGATATAGATGTGACCGAAGGAGACGGCGGTAAGCGCGAGGGCACCCACCGCATGGATGATGTTGGCCCACTGCATGGTGTCCCGGCTCTGGTCGAAGTTCGGGAAGTCCAGAACCAGGCCGCTGACGAAGACAACCATGCCGGCCGTGGCCAACAGCCAGAACCAGGCCTTCTCGCCACCGTTGGCAAAACCGGCGTCGGGATGCTTGTCGCCGACCATGCCGCCGCCTTGCTTGAACCACTCGATATCGTGGGCCTTGATCCAGTTGTGCTTGAGAAAGCGCAACAGCACGAAGATCAGCAGCAGACCGAAGAACGGACCGATGTAGTTGTGCAGGAACTTTGTGCCGCTGATCATCGCAGCCCAGAAGGCGTCGCCAAACACTGGCTTGAACACGAACTTGCCGTAGAGAATGTTGAGGCCCGTCAGCGCCAGGATGATGAACAGCGTCGCCAGGGTCCAGTGCAGCGCCCGGCTGAGTACCGACCAGCGCAACAGCTTACGCCCGGTGCGTGGCTCATCGAGGCGGCTGCGGCCGACGATCAGATAGAAGATGGTGATCATCGCCAGCATGCCGCCCACGGCGATCAGCCCGAAGGGCGAGACCCACTTGTTGCGCCATTGGCGCCAGCTCTCGCCGCTCTGGTTGATCAGGCTGTAGGTCGAATCATGGCGAGTATCGATAAAGGACTCGCCATCCTTCACCTGGCGCCAGGTGTCGGCGTCGGCGCTGGGTACGGCGGTGGCGATCTCGGCATTGGGGTCGGCACCCATGGCGGGAGCGGCGCAGGCCAGCAACAGCAGCACCAGTGCCGGCAGCACCAGCCTCAGGGCTCCACCCGGTCGAGGCAAGGCATCACGAAGGTTCATGGGGCCTCCTCACTGGTTACGTGTGGCGTCGTAGGCCATGGCGTCGATCGCCGAGGGCGAGCCATTGCCGATATCCGACCAGGCGCCATCCTTGTGACCACGGCGCACCACCCGCTCGCGGAAGATGTCAGCAACGGTCTGGGCATCGCCTGCCAGCAGCGCCTTGGTCGAGCACATTTCGGCGCACAGCGGCAGCTTGCCCTCGGCGATGCGGTTGGCGCCGTATTTCTCGTACTCTTCTTCGGGGCTGTCGGCGGGGCCGCCGGCGCAGAAGGTGCACTTGTCCATCTTGCCGCGCTCGCCGAAGGCGTCCTGCTGGGGAAACTGCGGCGCGCCGAAGGGGCAGGCGTACAGGCAGTAACCGCAGCCGATGCACAGATCCTTGTCGTGCAGCACGATGCCGTCGTCGGTCTTGTAGAAGCAGTCGGTGGGGCAGACCGCCATGCAGGGTGCGTCATCGCAGTGCATGCAGGCCACCGAGATGGACACCTCGGACGGCTCGCCATCATTCAGGGTGACCACCCGGCGGCGCTGGATGCCCCACTCGACCTCGTTGGCGTTCTTGCAGGCGGTGACGCAACCATTGCACTCGATGCAGCGCTCGGCGTCACACATGAATTTCATCTGGGCCATGTCGAAACTCCTGTTGGATAGGTGACGTCGGTGTCTAGCTGGCGAGTTCGATGCGACACAGGGTGCACTTGGTTTCCTGCATCTGGGTCACCGAGTCGTAGCCGTAGGTGGTGGCGGTGTTGACCGCCTCACCGATCACGTAGGGCGTGGTGCCATCCGGATAGCGATCGGCCAGGCTTTCGCCCTGGAACATGCCGCCGAAGTGGAAGGGCATGAACACCACTTCCCGCGCTACCCGAGGCGTCACCATGGCCTTGACCTTGATACGGCCGCCTTCGGCGCCTTCCACCCACACCATGTTGCCGTCCTTGACCCCCAGGTCGTTGGCCAGGGCAGGGTTGATCTCGACGAACATCTCCTGCTGCAGCTCGGCCAGCCAGGACATGGAGCGCGTTTCCTCGCCGCCGCCTTCGTACTCGACCAGGCGGCCAGAAGTCATGATGATCGGGTACTTCTTGCTGGCATCATTCTGCTGAATGCTCTGGTACAGCGTCGGCAGGCGGTAGTGCGAGGCGACGTCATCCCAGGTGGGGTAGTCCTCGACCAGATCCCGGCGTGAGGTATAGAGCGGCTCGCGGTGCTTGGGAATCGGGTCGGGGAAGGTCCAGACGTTGCAGCGCGCCTTGGCGTTGCCGAAAGGTGAGCATTCATGGGCGATGGCAACGCGCTGGATGCCGCCGGACAGGTCGGTCTTCCAGTTCTTGCCTTCCGCCGCGGCCTTTTCTTCGTCGGTCAGCTCATCCCACCAGCCCAGGTCCTTGAGCATCTGGGCGCTGAACTCGGGGTAGCCGTCCTCGAGATCGGAACCGGCGCTGAACGAGTTGTCGGCGAGAATCGGGGTGCCTTCGTGCTCGATGCCAAAACGCGCACGGAAGGTCAGGCCGCCCTGGGACACCGGTTTGCTGGTGTCGTACAGAATGGGGGTGCCGGGGTGATTGAGCTCTGCGGTACCCCAGCAGGGCCATGGCAGGCCGTAGTAATCGCCGTCGGCCGGGCCGCCTTCGGCACGCAGATCGCGGAAGCTGAAGGTATGCCAGTTCTGCTGGTGGGTCTTGAGCCGCTCGGGGCTCTGCCCGGTGTAACCTACGGTCCACATGCCGCGGTTGAACTCCCGGGTAATGTCCTCGATCAGCGGCTCCTCGCCGTTGATCTGAATGTTCTTGAACAGCTCGTCGGCAAATCCGAGGCGCTGGCTCAGCAGGTACATGATGCTGTGGTCGGGCTTGGCCTCGAAGGCCGGCTCCACCACCCGGTCACGCCACTGCAGAGAGCGGTTGGTGGCGGTGACGCTGCCGTAGGTCTCGAACTGGGTGGCCGCCGGCAGAAGATAGACGCCATCGCTGCGATCGTGCATGACCCCGGCGACGGTGGGATAGGGGTCGACGATGACCATCATCTCGAGCTTCTGCATCGCTTTCTGCATTTCGGTGCCGCGGGTCTGGGAGTTGACCGCGTGACCCCAGTAGAACATCGCCTTCAGGCTGGTGCGCTGGGAGATGTCCTGGTCTTGCTCGAGGACGCCATCGATCCAGCGCGATACCGTGATGCCGCTGGAGTGCATGGGGTAGCCGTCGGCGTACTCGGTCTGATCGAAGCGGCTCTTGAGCCATTCGTAATCGAGGTCCCAGATCTGCGCCCAGTGCTTCCAGGCGGCTTCCGACAGACCGTAATAGCCGGGTAGCGAATGAGACATCAGGCCGAGATCGGTCGCCCCCTGGACATTGTCGTGCCCCCGGAAGATGTTGGCGCCGCCGCCTGACTTGCCGATATTGCCCAGCGCCAGTTCGAGGATGCAGTAGGCCCGGGTGTTGTTGTTGCCGGTGGTGTGCTGGGTGCCGCCCATGCACCAGACGATGCAGCCGGGACGGTTTTCTGCCAGCCGCCTGGCGGTATCGTACATGGCGGCTTCCGGCACCCCGGTGATGCGCTCCACTTCACTCGGCGGGAAGTTGGCAACCTCGTTGCGGACCTCGTCCATGGCGTAGACGCGCTGGTCGATGTACTGCTGGTCTTCCCAGCCGTTCTCGAAGATGTGCCAGAGCAGGCCCCAGATGAAGGCCACGTCGGAACCCGGCCGGATCCGCACGTAGTGGTCGGCCTTGGCCGCCGTGCGGGTGAAGCGCGGATCGACGACGATGATTTCGGCCTGGCTGCGCTCCTTGGCCAGCAGGATGTGCTGCATCGCCACCGGGTGCGCTTCGCTGGGGTTGGAGCCGATGAACATGATCGAGCGGCTGTTCTGGAGGTCGTTGAGCGAGTTAGTCATCGCTCCGTAGCCCCAGGTATTGGCGACGCCCGCCACGGTGGTGGAGTGGCAGATGCGCGCCTGGTGGTCGGTATTGTTGGTACCGGCCAGCGCCGCGAACTTGCGCATCAGGTAGGCCTGTTCGTTGCTGAACTTGGCCGAGCCGAGCCAGTAGACGCTGTCCGGGCCATGCTGCTCGGTCAGTTCCAGCACCTTGGCACCGATTTCGTCGATGGCCTGGTCCCAGGACAGACGTTGCCACTCGCCCCCGACCAGCTTCATCGGGTACTTGAGGCGGCGGGTGGAGTGACCGTGCTGGCGTAGTGAAGCGCCCTTGGCGCAGTGGGCACCGCGATTGATCGGGTGATCGAAGGCCGGTTCCTGGTGGGTCCAGACCCCTTCCTGGACTTCGGCGTAGACGCCACAGCCCACCGAGCAGTGGGAGCAGATGGTGCGGCGGGTTTCCACCGGAGCATCGCTGTAGGGCATCTTCTCGACCGCCTCGGCGCGTTGCATCATCGGTGAGCCGAACAGTCCAAGACCGGCGACACCGCTGGTCGCTGCGCCACTGCGCTTGAGGAACTGGCGCCGGGAAATGCCGAGACCGGAGACCTTGGGTGTGGTGGAGGTACGTGTCAGTCGCATGGCAGGCTCTCCTTGTTGTCAGTCGCGCAGGGATGCGTAGAAGGCACGTACGTGTTCTGTCTCGCGGTAACCGGCGCTGTCATCGGCTTTCTCGGTGGCGGTCGTGGCGCTGTCATCGCGCGCCACAGCAACCGAGGCCTGGCCGACCACCACCGCGGCACCGGCGGCCACGGTGCCGCCCCCCAGGGCCTTGAGAAGACGACGGCGTTGAGTGTTGGGCGTTGTGCTCATGCTCATTCTCCTGCTCCAAGGGCCTGGCCTCGGTCCTCGTGGACGCTGGTGCCGGGCACAGGGGTTCCAAGGGTAGTGTTGTCGATCAGGATGGCGCTCTCGCGCTGGAAAAACAGCGTCGCCAGTTCACCCAGCGCCGCATAGAAGGGGGTGTCGACCCGGGCAAGATCGTGCATGCAGCGGTTGGCCCAGGGTGCCAGGTGGCGATGGAAGAAGCTGCCGGCTCGCTGATCGTTCTGGCCGATCAGCATCGCCATGACCTCGCACATTGCCGCCAGATGATCTTCCGGCTCCGAGACGTCGGCAGAGCGCTGGATGCCCAGTGTCTTGAGATCCCGTCGCAGTGCGACCAGTGATGCTTCCATCAGGCCGCCTTCGCGGTAGTAGGAGGCGTAGGGCAGCACGTCGCCCTGGATGACCCCGATCAGATGACGAAAGTGGGCACGCTCCAGGCGTTCGACGTCGCTGTCGGCAGCAGCAGCGGCCAGCCGGCTCCAGGCCTGGCTCAGACGAATGTCGTCCGGCTCTCCCTCGAGGCCGGCAAGCCACTGGCGAAGGGCTTCGCTGGGGGGCTCGCGCAGCAGTGCCGCCAGCAGGGCGTAGATGTCGGCCCTCAGATCGGCTTCTTCGGTGCGGGAGTCAGGAATGTCGTGCGTGGTCATAGCTTGAGCTGGGCCTCCGGATTGGTCGCCATCTCGTGCCATACGTCCTTGACCCGGCAGTCCTGACACATTTCCAGCCGACGTGCCTGGTCACCACTGAAGTACGCATGGTTGGCCAGCTTCTGCTGGATGGCGGCGATGGTGCGGGCGTTGGCGAAGGCGCTGCCACAGACGATGCAGTGAAAGGGTGCGTCTTCGTGGCACACTCGCCACTGGCTGCGTTCCGCGCTGGCGAGGAAGCCGGGAGACAGGCGGATGGCGGATTCTGGACAGCTCTTGCTGCACAGGCCGCACTGGACGCAGTCTGCTTCGCGAAAGTCGAGGCGCGGGGTGTCGCCTCCGGCGCCGAGCGCGCCGGTCGGGCAGCTGGCAACACAGCCCATGCACAGAGTGCAGGCATCGGCATTGACCTCGATGCCACCGAATGGGCTGCCCGGAGGCATCGGGTGCCGCTCGCCGTCGACATGGCCAGTGGCGGCCAGATGGTCCAGTACCAGGGTGAGACGCTCGCGCTTGCCGGGCGCTTCTGCGCCATCTGTTGCCCCTGTATTGCCGGGTCGTCCGCCGGCCATTTGTACCGTGGCCGACGGGGTGTCCTTGTCGCTTTCGAACGCTTGAGCCTGTTCCAGGGAGCGCAGCCGGGGCGTCAGACCCGCATGGCGAGGCAGGGCGAGCGAGCTTTCCTGCTCCTCGTCGCTGAACCACTGCAATCGGCCGGGATCATGCCCCAGCGCCTCGAGGATCGCTCTGCCCTGGGCCAGTTGATCCTCCAGGTGAGCGACCAGCCTGTCCGGCATGTCGGAGTAGGCCTGGATGCGCACTTCGCAGGCGCCGGCGGCAATGGCCGACAGCCAATGGTCGACGCCGGCAGAACCCAGATCTTCCAGCGCCACATCGATGACGTGGCCGGCCGCGTCGGGTTGCAGGTGCTGGGCGTGATCGGCCTGAACGAATCGCAGCACCGCCGACTGGCCGCCGGCGGCGTGGTAGTGGTCGAGCCAGGCGAGCAGGGTGTCCTGCTGGCGCAGGCTATGCGGTTGGCGGAATTCGATGGCCCCGGTGGGGCAGGCGCTGGTACAGCTACCAACCCCCTGACACAGGTAGGGATCGATCTCGATGCGGGCATCGATGCGTCCGGGGACGCTCTTGATGGCGTCGGCGGGACACACTTCCAGACAGCGGGTACAGCCACCGAAGCCACGAGTGGAGTGGGCGCAGCGATCGGCGTGGACCTCGAAGTAGCGGGGCTTTTCGAATTCACCGATATAGTCGCCGAGGCCGTCGATCAGCGTCGTGCGCGCTTCACCGGCGACCGGGGCATGAAAATAGCCGGGAGGTGGCAGTTCCAGGGGCAGGCGCGGTGTCGGTGTCAGGTCCAGCACCAGGTCATGGTGTTCTCGGCCCAGCAGCGCCCGGGCAAGCTCGATGGGGCCCTCATGGCCGTCGAGCCAGGCGCTGAAGTGGCCAAGGTAGCCTTCCAGGTGCAGCCGTCCGAGTTGGGAGGCGAGTAGCGGCTGGAGCTGCACATCGGCAGCCTCGGCACGCTGCAACAGAGCATCATCCGGCACATCGGTCACCACCAGCGTGATACTGGCAAGCCCTTGTTCAAGCCCTCGTGCACGCTCCAGCACTTCCAGCAGGGGCGCGCTGTCGCCAATCGCCAGTAGATGGCCATGGCTTTGGTAACCCACCGTTGCTGCGACGAGATTGAGCGGCCAGGAGACGGCGCCAAGGGCTCGCTCACGGGCCTGCCGGTTGACCTCGGTGTCCACCGGCACGGTTGCGATTTTCTGGTTCATGCTGACTCACGGTCGAAAACTTTGTGTTCGTTATGATTTTTTTCTTATGTGTCATCCCCAAGTGTGAGCGCTCTACATCAAATGCGCCAACACTCCTTGGTCGAAGGCGGTAAGCACCGCTATGACGAGGTGGGACCAGGCCCCTCGGGATCTTCCTCGCTGGCAGCCAGCGCCCGGCCAGCGGCTGGCGCTGCACGGCCTGCCTTGGCGGATGCGGAGGTGTGGCAGACACCTCGTTCGCCAGCTTGTGTCATGGCCTCCGACGTTGTGGCGTCGTCCGGTAACGGTGATGGCGTCGTGGTGGTATCGGCGACGTCCTCGTCGCTAGCGCCGTCTCCCTGATCGCTGTGCTCTGGCGGGGTGTCTGAAAGAGCGTCTGGCGTTTCGCCCGCTGAGTCGGCGACGCTGTCTTCTGCGGCCTCCTCGTCATCGACGTTATCCCACCACCGGCGCAGGCGCTGGGCGGTCTCGCTGGGCAAGGGGGTCAGCTTGGCGCGAAAGTCATCATCATAGTCATCCAGCCCGTCGCGCAGGTTGTAGCGTTCACCGCGAAACAGCTGGCGCAGGGCGCGTTTCTTGAGCGCCCGGTCCACGCCCGAGGCGAGGTATGCCCGAATATCGCTGCCTGGCGCCAGCGACTCGGGAGGCGGTAGCTCGACGTCCGCATCAGAGGTCGCGTCCGCAATTGATGCGCCGTGCTGGGCATCGTGCTCGGGCGCGGCAGCGGTATCGACCTCGGAGTGGCACGGTTCGGCATCGCTGCTGGCAATTGGGGCGGCGGGGGCTCGCTGCGTGTCGAGAGCAGCATCACTGGCGGCGGTGGCGTCAGGGGGGGCGCCGTCGACAACCGACGGGTCCTTGAGCTTTCTGCGGGACCACTGTGACAGGCGACTCATGGGGTGTTCTCCCGGGCACGTCCGGCACCCTTGCGCTTTTTCTTGCGCCCCTCGATCGGCGCCTCGCCATGGGCCACCAGATAGGCCTCTATCCAGGCCTGGATCGCCAGTGGCATCTCTGTGGCGAGCACGCGGTGTTCTCCGTCCATCCAATTGGCCGCGACGTCCTGGCTGGCGGTGATGGCATCGATATGGGGCTCTCCGTCGCTGTGTCCGGCGCGGATAAACAGACGTGGGGCAGCGGCCTGAAGGTTGAACCGATAAGCCGCCCGCTCGGTCAGGCTGAGCACCAGCGTCACGACGCTGGGCCCCTGATCGCCAGGCTCCAGACGCTCGACTGCCCAGCTGCGCTGGCGAAAGCCCTTGATTACCTTGTCCTGTGGCGTGATCGTCACGCTGAGTGGCCGGCGATTGGCTAGCCTCGTCATGGCGTAATGTCCTTGGCAATGGCAGGATGCGGTCAGTCATGCCGTCGAACCTGATCCGTGGTTCCGACTGCTTTTATCGGCCGACTCGTGTCAGCAAGTAGTATTAGCAAAGCAGTTTCCGCATCACGCCGTCAATTCGACGTTATCCGGCCACCTCAGCGCTTATTGTCCGATGGGAAGGTCTATCGGAAAGGTTTGTAGGGAATGTTTATCGGGAACGTTTATCGGGGATCGAGATGTCGACCATACAACGTAGTCACGCCCTGTTGCCGCCCACCATCGAGATCGACGTCGTCGATGAGTTCGGCGAGTCGCACCGTCAGGCTATCGCCGCGGAGCGCTCGCTGACGGTGTACCTCAATCGGCGGGAGATCGTCACCCTGATGTCGCTGGGAGCGGACCCGGAGGCGTTGGTGGTGGGCTATTTGCGCAATCAGGGGTTGATTACGCAGCGCGAAGACCTCGAGGCGGTGATGGTCGACTGGGAAGTCGAGGCTGCGGCGGTGGTCACTCGCCATTCGCCGGAGGATCTGGAGCAACGGCTAGGCCAGCGCACCGTTACCACCGGCTGCGGTCAGGGCACGGTATTCGGCCGCCTGCTCGATGCGGTGCCACAGACCCGGCTGTCCCAGGCCAGGGTGAGTCAGTCGGTGATCTATCGGCTGCTCGACAACCTGGGAGACTACAACGAGACCTACCGCAGCGCGGGGGCGGTCCATGGCTGTGCGTTATGTCGCCAGACCGAGGTGCTCGACTTTGTCGAAGACGTGGGCCGGCATAATGCGGTGGACACCCTGGCTGGCCGAGAGTGGCTCGACGACCTGCCGCTCGGCCAGGCGGACATCTTCTATACCACCGGACGGCTGACGTCTGAGATGGTGCTCAAGGTGGCCCAGATGGGTATCTCGGTGCTGGTGTCGCGCTCAGGCGTTACCCAGAAGGGCGTGGAGCTGGCCCGGCGCTTCGGCGTGCTGCTGATCGCTCGGGCCAAGGGGCGCAGGCTCCAGATTGTCCATGGGCGCGAGCGCTTCGACTTCGACGCACAGCCGGCCCGGCGTCCCGGAGATATCAAGCGCCGGCAGACGAAAGACTAGGCGCCATCGGGGGCTTCCCAGACGTTGTCGCTCAGGTGTTCTCGCGACGGGTACAGACCGACAGTACGGTGGCGTCCTCTTCACTCACCGAAACCAGCGCGTGACCCATGTCGCTGTCGAAGTAGATACTGTCGCCTGCAACCAGGCGCAGCGGCTCGTAGAATTCCGAGTACAGCAGAATCTCGCCGTCCAGCACCATCAGGAATTCCTCGCCATCATGGCGCACCCACTCGGAAAATTCCTCGAAGTGTCTGGCGCGCACGATGGTCTTGAACGGGATCATGCGCTTTTGCGCCAGCTCACAGCTGAGCAGCTCGTGTTCGTAGGTTGGGGTAGGGTGGCGCTGGCCTTCGCCGCGGCGCGTCATGTCTCGCCTGCCCATGGTGCGGGTCTGCTGCCTGGGCGGTGACAGCAGTTGGGGCAGGTCGATGTCGAGGCCGCCGATCAGCTTCTGCACGGCGGTAAAGGTCGGCGAGATCTGATCGTTCTCGATCTTCGACAGGGTCGAGCGCGCGAGACCGGTCTTCTGGCTGACGTCCTCCAGGGTCCACTGGTTGGCCAGACGAATCTCCTTGAGTCGCTCCCCCAGACGAAGGGGTTCGACGAAGGCCTTGCGGCCGGAGGCGATCTTGAGTGCCGCCTCCTGATCGGTGTGTTGCGCCATGTCGTGTTCACAATAGGAAACCAGGTTTCCTCTAGGCTACCACAGCTTCGCCACTCCCTGCCTGTGTCTCGGCGGGCCTTCGACCCGGGTTTTCTATCTGAGCTATCTGCCCCGGCCTGCTATTGGAGTTTGCTGACAGTCTGGCGGCCGAGTCCACCATGAGGCAGTTCGGCGCGTCGATATTTCCCGGACATGTTTCCCGGCATCGGGAAACACAGGCCGATGGCAGGGGCAGGGCAAAGCAAGGACAAGGGCAAGGGCAAGGGGTAAGCCAAGCCACCAGGTGAAAGGCGATTCGCCATGACGGCTCCAGTCGCCGTCGTCAGGGCTGGTAGGCCAACCCCAGCAGGGCCCGCAGATGGGCTTCCACCGAACGTCCCAGCGCCGCCAGGTCATAGCCCCCTTCCAGCACAGAGACGACGCGGCCCTCGGCATGTCGCCGGGCAATATCGAGGATACCCTGGGTGATCCAGTGGTAGTCCTCGTCGGCGAGACACAACTCTGCCATGGGGTCGTCGCGATGGGCGTCGAAGCCCGCCGAGACCAGTATCAGCTCAGGGCGGAAGTCTTCAAGAGCGGGCCACCAGTCACGCTCGATGGCCGCGCGAAAACCAGCGCTTTCGGTGCCGGCGGGCAGCGGCGTGTGGACCACGTTGGGGTAAGGGGTATCCAGATAGCGCCAGGGGTAGAAGGGATACTGGAAGCTGGTGCAGACCATCACCTCGGGGTCATTCTTGAAGATGTCGATGGTGCCGTTGCACTGGTGGACATCGAAGTCGAGGATGGCGATGCGCCGCGCTCCGTAGACGGCGCGGGCGTGGGCCGCGCCGACGGCAACATTGTTGTAGAAGCAGAAGCCCATGGCCTCCTGGGCCTCGGCGTGGTGACCGGGAGGCCTGACCGCACAGAAGACATTGTCGGCCTGACCGCGGAACACCTGATCGACCCCCTTGACCACGGCGCCGGCGGCCAGACGTGCGGCCTGCAGGCTGTCGCTGTTCATCAGGGTATCGGCGTCGATCGAGGCGTGCCCCTCCTGGGGCGAAGCCTGCTCCAGCCGAGCGAGGTGCGCCTCGGGATGCACGCGCTGCAACTGCTCTTCAGTGGCCTCCCGAGCGTCTGCCTGCATCGCGTGTTGCAGCACGCCAGAGCGCATCAGTTGCGCCCTGATGGCATCGAGTCTCAAGGGACTCTCGGGATGATCCGGCCCCATGTCATGACGCTGGCAGTACGGGTGACTGAGAAAGGCTGTGATCATCGATATCTCCGACTGGTCTGGCGCCACCTTAGGAGTAATACGAACCCCGAGACAGTGGCAAATGGTCGAAGCGTGATGCCAAGGATGCCTTGTTCCTGGTCAAGCTAGCGCTGGACGTGGTTGTGGGGTAGCGCCACACTCCGGCACTATTTCCATAACGTTCAAGTGCGCAAGTCCGCACAATTCGCCGCCAGGGTGTCGGCTACCCGTCGCCTGAGGAGACCACCTGTGAGCACCCAGTTTCTTCGTCGCTTTTTCGATCCCGCCTCGATCGCCGTGGTGGGTGCCTCCGAGAAGCCAGAGTCCACGGGTGGGCAGGTCATTCGCAATCTGCTTGACGGCGGCTACGGCGGCAAGCTGTGGGCGGTCAACCCCAAGGGGTACGCCAGCGTCCACGGGGTCGAGTGCGTCGCTCGCACCTCTCAACTTCCCGAGGTGGTGGACCTGGCGATCCTGTGTTCGCCGGTCTCGACCCTGCCGAAACTGTTGAGCCGGCTGGGTGAACGCGGGGTGCGCGCGGCCCTGGTACTGTCCGGTGGCAGTCAGCTCGAACAGGACGAAGGCGGCAAGTCGTCGATCCGCCAGCGCATGCTCGATGCGGCCCGGTCCTCCGGCATCCGAATACTGGGGCCGGAGTGCATGGGCTTGATCGTGCCGGGACGACGGCTCAATGCGTCCTACTCCAGTCATACGGTGCCCAGAGGCAAGGTGGCGTATCTGGGGCAGTCGGGCATGCTGGCCAACGCCATGATCGACTGGGCGGCCGGGCGCGGGATCGGCTTTTCTCACCTGCTGACGCTGGGGGAAAGCGTCGATGTCATGCTTCCCGACCTGATCGACTACATCAATCAGAACTCGCCTACCCAGGCGATCCTGTTGCACCTTGAACGGGTCCACGACGCCCAGCACTTCATGACCGCCGTACGTGATGCGTCGCGCAATCGGCTGGTACTGGCGATCAAGAGTGGCAGGACCAGCCAAGCCGACCTCAGCGGCCTGCCACCGACGCCAGGCGTCACCCATCGTGATCGGGTCTTCGATGCGGCCTTCGCGCGTGCGGGCGTGGTAAGGGTCAACGATTCCGATGAGCTGTATGACGCCCTGGAGACACTGTCACGGATGCGCCCACTCAAGGGTGACCGTCTGGCGATCGTATCCAACGGGCTGGGGCCGGCCATGCTGGCCATCGACAAGTTGATCAACGCCGGAGGTCGTCTGGCCGAGTTCGAGGAGGCTACCCAGGCATCGCTGCGCGAGCGAGACCTCGATATCAGCAAGCCCGGCGAAAACCCGGTGGATCTCGGGGGCTACGCCACCCCGGAACGCTTCGTCGCAGCGTTGGAGATCGTCGCCGCCGACCCCAATGTGGACGCCGTACTGGTGGTCCATGCTCCGACACGTCTGGCGCCTTCCAAGGCGACCGCCGAGGCGCTGATCCGTGAACGCAAGCGCTTTCGGCGTAACCTCTTGACCAGCTGGATGGGCTTCGAACAGGCGATCGGCGCTCGTCACCTGTGTCACGAAGCGGGTGTACCCACCTATCTGTCGCCGGAGAAGGCGGTGAAGGCCTTCATGCACATGGTCGACTATCAGCGGGTCCAGTCGCTATTGCAGCAGACGCCCCCGAGCCTGCCGTTTTCGACCTCGGCCGAGGTGCGAGAGCGCTGCCACCGGCTGATCGACGAGGTGCTCGCCGATGGTCGCGAGAGCCTGACCCATAGCGAGACCGCCCAGGTGCTCAAGGCCTACGGCCTGCCGGTGGCGGAGAGTCGCTATCCCGACGGTGCCCAGGCCGCCGAGGAGGCCGCCCGGGAGCTGACGGGACCCTTCGCGATCAAGATCGTGCACGACGGCAACAGTCGGCCGTTTCGTTACCGCCGACATCCTCACAAGCTGTCGGCGGGGCTGGTCCAGGATCTGGCCGGACCCGGCGACGTGGCCGAGGCGGTGGATCGCCTCAGCGAGAAGGTCTCCGAGAAATTTCCCGGCTTTCGCGTGCGAGAGTTCTGTCTCCAGCCCATGCAACGGGGCAAGCATTCGATGCAGCTGTGCGCAGGCATCACCCGGGACCCGGTCTTCGGACCACTGATTCTATTCGGCATCGGCGGCTACAAGGTCAATATTCTGGCGGATCGACAGGTCTCCCTGCCGCCCTTGAACATGACGCTGGCCGCGGACATGGTGTCTCGTACCCACGCCGCGCGGCTGATTCGTGAGCACTCGAGTGATCCAGAGCGCGATGAACAAAGGCTGTGCCAACTACTGGTGACCCTGTCGCAGATGGCCACCGACCTGCCTCGGCTGCGTGGTCTCGAGATCAACCCGCTGCTGCTCAATCGCGACGGCATGGTGGCGGTGGACTTCGCCATGGACCTCGGTTCTCCGGCGCGCTTCGCGATCATGCCCTATCCCGAAGAACTGAGGGAGTGGGTCAAGCTCAGAAACGGCTGGGACGTCGAGTTCAGGCCCATTCGGGCTGAAGATGCCCCGCTGATTACCGACTTCCACGGGCAGTTGTCCGAGGAGAGCATCCGCTTTCGCTACTTCCACAACAAGACCGATTTAAGCCAGGGCGATCTGTCGCGCCTGGCCCATATCAACTACGACCGACAGATGGCGTTTATCGCCGAGCGCCTTTGCGAAGACGGCAGCAAGGAGATGCTGGGGGTGGTTCGGGTCTGGAACGATCCCGACAATATCCGAACCGAGTTTTCGATCATCATCCGCGATGACCTTCAGGGGCTCGGTATCGGCAGTCGTCTGATGGAAAAGATGATCCGCTACTGCAAGGGGGTCGGCACCCTGGAGATGGTCGGCAAGATCATGATCGACAACCACCCCATGCGCGCACTGATGAAGCACCTCGGGTTCCGACAAAGCTTCAACATGGAGGAGCAGGTGGTGGACGCAGTGCTGCGCCTCAACGAGCCGGGCAACGATTGGCAGCGCCACCGCCTGGAACGGCCGATGGAGTAGCAGGTCGACGTTCGATGCCAGGACCGCCGGCCTGGCCTCCCGCCTGTGCTTGCAAGGCGGGAGCCGGTCGGATGAATCGTTCAGGGTGCCAGCCGCACCACTTCCCAGTGGCCATCGCGGCGGCCGTAGCGAACCCGGTCATGCAGGCGACTGGGCTGTCCTTGCCAGAACTCGATCATTTCGGGGACGACGCGGTAGCCGCCCCAGTGCACCGGGCGCGGGATATCCTGGCCTTCGTAGGCCTTCTCGAAGCGCCGCTGGCGCTGCTCGATCCAGTCGCGATCGGGGATGACCACGCTCTGGGTGGCGATCCAGGCCCCGAGCTGACTGCCGCGGGGACGGCTTGCAAAATACTCGTCCGACTCCTGCTCGGTGACCTGCTCGGTGCGTCCCTCGATGCGCACCTGGCGCGCCAGCTTGGGCCACCAGAAGGTCAGGGCCGCATGGGGGACGTTGGCCAGTTCGCTACCCTTGTGGCTGTGATAGTTGGTGTAGAAGACCATCCCGTTTTGATCGAACCCCTTGAGCAGCACCACCCGCGCGTGGGGCAGGCCCTGGCTATCCACGGTCGACAGGGTCATGGCATTGGCATCCTGGGGATCGGTATCCAGGGCCAGGGCGAACCACTCATCGAACATGGTGAAGGGATCGTTGGGAACCTGGCCTTCGTCCAGGCTGCCGCCTTCATAGTCACGTCGAATGTCCGCAATATCACGGGTCATCGGTATCTCCGGTGGAATCAGACAAAAAAAGGACGGCCACTAGGGGTACCGTCGTCCAATTGATAAATCATCGCACCTTGTGTCCGAGATGTCGCCCCGCGTCGCCGGGAACACCACCGTCATCGTCGCGAGTCATGATGAATGTCAGCTGCTACAGCTTTAGCAAGTACCGTTTTGGCAAGGCGCCACCACAGGGAGTGGCTATCTTGAGTATATCGTCACTGGCGCCAGGCGTGGTGCCTTTATCAGCGAGGGGGAGCGACCATGCCATCTGTCGAGTCAACGTCAGCCGCCGAGCACAGGCCGTCAGGGCGTAGCCGGCGTGTCTGGAGCCTGGTCATCCGGCTATTCCACTGGGGGCTGGTGGCCTGCGTTGTACTCTCATTTCTGACCATGAAAGTGGAGACCGACCTGTTCGACTTTCCGCAGAACGTGCACGCCAGGGCTGGGCTGATAGCGCTTGGGCTTGTGCTGTTTCGCTGGGGGTGGGCGCTGGTCGGCGATCACCACGCGCGCATCGGCTCATGGTTGCGATCTCCCTCGGTAACGCTGGCCTATGCCAGAGACCTGATGAAGCGACGTGCCGATATCTTTGCCGGTCACAATCCGCTGGGGGGCTGGGCGGTGCTGGCGATGCTGACGATGCTGACGATTCAGGCACTGACGGGGCTCTTTGTCACCGATGACATCTTCTTCGAGGCGCCGCTGCATACCCTGGTGCCAGCAGCAGTCAGCGACACGGCTCTGTGGATTCATCACCTCAACGCGAATGTGCTGCTGGCGCTGATCGTGCTTCACCTGGGGGCTCTGCTAGCCCATCGCTGCCTCGGCGAGCGACTGGTAGGCGCCATGTTCAGCGGCCGCAAGACGCTGCCGCGTGGTGCGCACTGGGCCGAGACGGACACAGAGATCCACCAACAACCAGAGCAACAGTCAGATCACCAGCAAGGGCAAAGTGGAAGCAGCGGAAAAGGGGTAGAGCCTGGCCGCTCGGCCCTGATGGTACGAGCGGCGCTGCTGGCCCTGTTCAGTACGGGGTGTGTGATGTGGCTGTGGGGGCGCTTGTGAAGCGGCGAAGGGTCACTCGGCGCGGAAGTTGTCGTGACACCCCTTGCAGGTATTGCCGACGGTGGCTACCTGCTTGAACAGCGCATCCTGGTCACCACCATCGGCCATCTCGGCGAGTTTTGCGGTTTCCTCGATCAGGGTGTGGTAGCGCTGGTCGAAGTCTTCGTAGTCATCGGCGATGTCCGCCAGGGCATCGGTCTCGACGCCATGGTCGTCTCCCTGCAGTGAGCCCTTGACGAAACCTTCCCAGGGTAGCGGCGCCACGGCGGCGAGGCGACGCGCCTTCTCGAGAAACAGTTCGGCGTCGAAGTCGCGCTTGCCCTGGGCCATCGCGCCCAGCGGGCCGATCTGCCAGGCCATCACGCCTAGCACGTCCTGACGGTATTCGATGGCGTCTTCGATCTCGACGCTGGCATCGGGGAGTTCCTCGGCGAGTGCACAAGCGCTGGCCAACGTTAGTCCAAGTCCGGTCACGAGGGCATGCAACGGGGTCACGGTCATTGTCCTTACTCCTTGCCTGGCGACATGGGCCGGGCGTTGTCGAGGATGGCGTCGCGAATGCAACGACATCCTCAAGATAGCAAGGAGAGCGGCTGCCGCCAGAAGGGCATGACGGTCGGCCTGAACAAGAGCTATGAATTGCCCTGGTGCTGTCGCATCTGACGAGAGCGAAAGCGTGCGTAGCCCATGCAGCCGGTAAACAGCACCAGCGCCACCAGTGCCTCAGCGACGCCACGCAGACCGAGTCCCGGCAGGGTGGCGATCATCACCCCCTGGGCGAAGTAGAGCAGACTGACGAAGGCCAGCCAGGCGTGGCCCCGTGGACGGCGGGTCAGGATGGATGGCAGAAACAGCACAAGAGGCAGCACGAAGGCGATCATCGGGCCGAAACGATTGCCGTCGGCTTCCACCGCGATACCGCGGTACACCATCATTGCCAGCAGCAGGCCAAAGCCGACCAGCACCAGCTGGCGCGACTGCCGGGTCAGGCGGTCAAGCCCGCGGCGCTGTTCTACCCCCTCAAGCCAGGCTCTCATGAGGCCCCCTTGCGGGCGTCAGCCAGAGCGAGCGTCAGCCGCGCCAGGCGCGCGCCCTGGGCGAAGGCCAGCTCACGCTCGTGTTCATCCAGTGGGCGATCGCTGCGAACGCCTGCCAGGTGGCTGACGCCGTAGGGGGTGCCTCCGCCCTGGGTGCGGGTCAGGGCCGTCTCGCTGTAGGGCAGCCCGGCGTAGACCATGCCATGGTGGAGCAGCGGCATCAGCATCGTCACCAGCGTCGTCTCCTGGCCACCGTGCAGGCTCGAGGTAGAGGTGAAGGCGGTGGCGGGCTTGTCGATCAGCGCTCCTGACAGCCACAGCTCGCTGGTGCCGTCGAGAAAGTGCTTGAGAGGAGCCGCCATGTTGCCGAAGCGTGTGGGGCTGCCGAGCGCCAGGCCACTGGCGTTGCGAAGATCGTCGAGGTCAGCGTAGATAGCGCCTTCGGCGGGAATTTCCGGGTCCACCGCTTCACAGGTCGGCGACACCGGAGCCACGGTACGCAGGCGAGCATCGACGCCGGCGACAGACTCGACACCGGCGGCGATGCGCTCGGCCAGCGCCCGGGTGGCGCCCTGGCGGGAGTAGTAGAGGACCAGAACGTAGGGCAGATCCGACATGCACTTTCCTTATGGCAAGAGCCTATGGGTTGACGAAAGCCCGAGGCAACGGGCGAAGAGGCTGGCTGGCCTCAACTCTCCAGCAGTGACGTGATGGCCTCGGGCGGGCGGCCGATTACCGCTCGCTCGCCGTTGTCGAGAATCGGGCGCTGGAGGATTCGAGGATGGGCCAGGATGGCAGCCACCACCTGGGATTCATCTTCACGGTCGGCGCCCAGGTTCTTCCATTCGGTCTCGTTGGCGCGCACCAGGTCGCTGAGCTTGCCGTCCAGCCGGGCGATCAGGCCACGCAATTCCTCACCGTCCAGGGGATCGTCGAGGTAGCGGCGGACCTGGACCTCGGCGCCGGCCTGCTCCAGCAGGGCAAGGGCTTCGCGGGACTTCGAACAGCGAGGATTATGCAATAGCGTGAGTGCGGCCATGACAGCTCCGGTCGAGTGGGAATCGGCGGCTATTGTAGATCGCCGGCGCGACCGGCCACAACGACGCGCCGCCAAGGCAGGTCATTGCTCGAGAAGGCGATAGGCCCAGACCTCATCGCCGCGAGCGAGGGTTAGCCTGACGCGCTCGTAGCGCACGCCCAGACGCTCGTAGCGGTCCAGTTCGGCCAGGGTCTCGCTATCCACCGCCAGTAGCTGTCCGGCCACCTGGTCGTCACGATCGACCTCCAGGTCGAGCCCCTCTCGGCGATACCCGGGGAGCAGTGCGGGCGTCGACTCGAGTCTTTCTCCGGTCACCAGCCAGCGCACCCAGGGGGAGCGCAGGGTGCCGTAGACAAAGACTGGGTGGGGGCCGTCAGCGGACTGCTCCATGGCGGCCGGAGGCGTATAGCCATAGGGGCTCTGGTAGGTGTACCAGAACCAGCCGTAAAGGCCGATGATCAGTGCGCCAACAAGACAGAGCAGGCGGGCAAGCCAGAGCGTCAGGGTGTTCATGGGGGACCAATGACAAATGAGCGGTGTGTGCCGGAAATCGAAAGGCGGCGTGTCTCGCTTGACTAGCCTCTCACCAGGCGGCCGGCTTGTCGAACCGAGGTTTCCCTCTATCGGCGGCGGTCCTGGCCTTGCTAGGATAAAGATTCCCGCCAAGACGAGGAGGTGCCCCATGAGCGAATTTCTCCGCGCCGAGTCTTTTGATGGTGCCCATGATGATGTGGACTTCAAGGCCATGATGGGGGACGTCCAACCACTGCGCCAGGCCAACAATCGTGCCGATGCCGGCCGTCGCCGAGGCGCGCCAACCGAATCACAGCTGGCCAGGCGTCGTCATGCCCTGAGTGGAGACGACGGGCTTGATGGTCTCAGTGACGACTTCGTCGACCTGGTGCCTCCCTTCGATCCGCTGGAATACCGCCGCGATGGCATTCAGACCGGAGTGGTCGAGCGCCTGCGGCAGGGCGGCTATCCGGTGCAGGCCAGTCTTCACCTGCTGCGGCGCCCGTTGCATGAATGCCGGGGGAGTCTGCCCCAGTTCATCCGCGACGCCTACGCGGCGGATCTGCGCTCGGTGTTGATCGTCCATGGACGCAGCCGCGAGATCGATGGCGCCGCCAATGTGCTGCGCTCCTGTCTGGCCAAGTGGCTACCCGCCCTCGACGAGGTCCAGGCGTTCGTGTCTGCTCAGGAGGCTGACGGTGGACTCGGCGCCACCTGGGTGATGCTCAGAAAGAGCGAGCGTGCCCGCGCGGCGAACCGTGAACGCCAGCAGAAGCGTCGCGGATAGACCTGGCGAAGCCTGTTGCGGCTTCCCGGCCGCTTTCCTGCATCGATCCTCTTGTTACTTCCTTTCCACCCGGCGCCATCCTGCAGATGGCGCCGGGTCGCTTGCGTGGCCTCGCCAAGGACGCCATCGAGACAATCGGCATCAAGTTGGAACAGTCTGCACTGGCTGCCGCGACTAGGGTTCCTATAGCGCGATAGTGGCAAGCAATGCGCTGGCAGGGTCACGGCAAGGTGGGGAGCGACTTGATGAGTCATCCACTGTCGGTGCAGTGGCCTTACGACGTCATTCAGTTGGCAGGGGGCTACATGATCATCGCGGAACTTCACGATCACTGGCAGTGGTTCAAGCATCACTCGATACCTACCTTGGGGCACCGCTACTGGCACTGTGATGAGCTGATGCCATTGCTGCGCCGGCTAGACCGGGCGAACCGGCGGATTCAGGACTTCGGCCCGGTATTCACCGACCATGACCAGCAAAAGCTGGATCATCTGCGTGATCGCGCCATGGCACTTGTCGAGCAGGCGAGTGAAACAGCGACAAGGTGTCAGCAGCGGCTGGCGCTGGGCGACCAGGGGAGCTCTCGACCGCTTGACGAGCAAGAGCGGGCCTTGCTGCTGTCTTTCTACACGCTTCACGTCATCGAGCCTCTGGAGGATGCCCGGGCCCATCTGCTCGAAGAGCTTGGCTAGTCGACCTCTGGCATCGGGTGGGGGTGACGCCAGACACGGACATTGATGTCGCCAGACATCAGAGCAGCAACTGACGCTCGCACCACTCTCGGTGCCAGTCCTGGGGGCTGGCACCGTATTGACGCTTGAAGGCACGGGTGAAGCTGGCGGCGTTCAGGTAGCCGCAGTGGTACGAAAGCTGATCGATGCTGGGCGGATGGCGGGTCTTGAGTCTGGCCCTTGCCTGTTCCAGCCGGGTGCGCCTGAGCGTCTCGGCCACGCTCTCTGGGTGGTCGCTAAAGGCGCGGTAGAGCCCGGCACGGGAGCAGCCCAAGGCGTGAGCGATGCTGTCGACGTTCAACCGAGGCTCACCGGCGTGCAGTTCGATATAACGACAGGCGGCATTCATCAGGCTTTCGCGCTGGGTCGCCTCCCACTCGAGCGACAGCGGCCCTTTCAACTGCGCCAGCGCTACCAGGCTCATGTCGCGAGCGGTATCCAGTGCGCAGGCCAAGTCCTCGCCGGCGAGGGCCTCTTGCTCCTTGATGACGCCAAGCAGATGGGTCGTGAGCAACCGGGTCATGGCGTTGTCGGGAAGGCTGAAGGGGCTCGACTCGGCCCGCGTCAGCGCATCAGGCGCCCTGGCCTTGACCTGGGGTCGGGGAATCATCAGGTACAGCATCGAGTGCTGCATGGCGAGGCTGGACAGGGGCTGGAGGCTATCCAGCACCACCAGACCACTCTGGCTGGTGACACGATGTCGCTGGCCGTCGGCTTGCTGTAGGCGTGCTTCCCCCGCGAGCGTCAGGCTGACCAGCACAAAGTCGCTGTTGTCCTGGGCGAAGTGGGCGCTGGTGTCATCGTTGGTGCACCAGCCAAGGACCGTGCCCTCGGTGCTTGAAGCGTTGATCAGGTTGGCACGATAGTCGCCGGCATGGCGGCCCTGGGGAAGGTCGAGCGCTATGGAGGGATGCAGACTGCGCCAGTAGTCAAAGCGTAACTCTGGTGCAACCACCATCGTCGAATGACGCTGAAAGGCCGCCAGGGGGGATGGCGCTTCGCTGGACATAAGGAGCCTGAACAAGGTCTGGGGTGCGTGATCATCATCTGTTGCGCGTTCGAGCAGCGCTTGTTCAGCATAGATCACTACGCCAACTGGTTCGGCGGCCAGTGGCGAGCTACCTCCAATGCCTGAGAAAAAGATGAGATTGGCTCGTCTTTCAGGATCTATGGCTTACATATTGTGCATGGATGGGCATGGGCTGACATGAAACGCGGCGCATCGATATCCCATCTGCTGGTGCCCCTTCCACCAGACACGACAATGCCGCGATTCCTGCTGGCGCCAGCCTGTCACCACTGGGGCGACGGCGCCGGAGATCGCGGCATTGTTGATGGTGATGCTTCCTGCTTGCTTGGCAGGAGGTCGGTCGAACCAGGCAAGCTGTCCAACCCGGATAGGGTCAGGCGACGGCAGTTTCCCGCTGGCGTTCACGCGCCTCGCGCTGACGGCGCAGGAACATCGGCTCCGGGTTGTCGACGGACACCTGGTAGTGGCGCGAGAACACCGTGAGCGAAGCCAGGGCGTCTTCCACGACCTGGTCTTCGCGCAGTGAAAAGGCGTCGAAGCCACAGCGTGCCATATAGGACAACTGGTCGATCAGCACGTCGCCCACGGCACGGATCTCGCCCTTGAAACCGTGACGCTCCCTGAGTACCCGGGCCAGCGAATAGCCGCGGCCGTCGGTAAACTTGGGAAAGTCGATGGCGATCAGCGGCGCGTCTCTGAGTGCGGCGACGGTGTCCTCATCGAGCTGGGTGTCGCTGGGCAGCCAGGGCGCCAGATCGTCGCGACGCTCGGCGGCCAGCCAGACGTCCAGGCGGACGATGGTCATGGGCTTGACGGGGGTTGCACCCTCGTCATCGACGTCAGACTGGAGCACCCAGGCGTCTTCCACCAGGCGGCGTTCCTTGATCAGCGGGCGTTGCGGCGTCTGCTCAGGCATAAACGTGCTCCTTGAAGGGTTTCAGACCGATGCGGCGATAGGTGTCGATGAAGGTTTCGTCGGCTTCGCGGGCGCCAACATACACCTGCAGCACCTTGTCGATGACCTCCGGCACATCTTCGCGGAAGAAGGAGGGGCCGAGGATCTTGCCCAGCGAGGATTCGTTGCCCTGACTGCCGCCGAGGGAGATCTGGTAATACTCCTCGCCTTTCTTGTCCACGCCGAGAATGCCGATGTGGCCGACGTGGTGATGACCGCAGGCGTTCATGCAGCCGGAAATGTTGAGATCCAGCGGGCCAAGGTCGTAGAGGAAGTCGAGGCTGTCGAAGCGCTCCTGGATCGCCTGGGCCACCGGAATGGACTTGGCGTTGGCCAGGGCGCAGTAGTCGCCGCCAGGGCAGCAGATCAGGTCCGCCAGGGTGCCCACGGTGGGGTTGGCCAGGCGCAGCTCCTCGAGCTTGTGCCACAGTTCCTCGATACGGTCGACGGCCACGTCGGACAGCACCAGATTCTGTTCGTGGGTCACCCGCAGCTCGCCGAAGCTGTACTCGTCGGCCAGGTCGGCGATCTGAGCCATCTGTTCGGAGGTAACGTCACCCGGTGAATGACCGCTGCGCTTGAGCGACAGGGTAACGGCCTTGTAGCCCGGTACCTTGTGGTCGGTGACGTTGTTGGTGACGAAGCGGGCGAAGGCCCGGTTGTCACGACGCAACGCCTCGAAGGCCTCGATGGCGGCGTCATCCACCTTGCGACGGGGCGGATCGACGAAGTGCGCCGCCATGTCGTCGATGGCCTGCTGATTGAGGGTCTGGGCGCCGTCCTTGAGGTGGGCCCATTCTTCCTCGACGCGCCGACGCATCTCGTCGATGCCGAGTGCCTTGGTCAGGATCTTGATGCGCGCCTTGAACTTGTTGTCGCGGCGACCGAACTGGTTGTAGACCCGCAGCACTGCCTCGAGGTAAGTCAGCAGATGCTGCCAGGGCAGGTCCTCGCAGATGGTCTCGCCGATCATCGGAGTACGGCCGAGACCACCACCGACCAGCACCTTCACGCGGACGTCGCCGGCGTCGTTGCGCCACAGACGCAGACCGATGTCGTGGACCTGAATGGCGGCACGATCCTCGGCGGCGCCGGTCACGGCGATCTTGAACTTGCGCGGCAGGTAGTAGAACTCCGGGTGGAAGGTCGACCACTGACGAATCAGCTCACACCAGGGGCGCGGATCCACTTCTTCATCGGCAGCGATGCCGGCGAACTGGTCGGTGGTGGTGTTGCGGATATCGTTGCCGCTGGTCTGGATCGAGTGCATCTGCACGCTGGCGAGCTGTGCCAGCATTTCGGGCACGTCCTCGAGCTTCGGCCAGTTCAGCTGAAGATTGGTACGGGTGGTGAAGTGGCCGTAGCCGCGGTCATAGCGGGCGGCCAGCTCACCGAGCTTGCGCAGCTGGTAGGAGGCCAGCATGCCATAGGGGATGGCGATGCGAAGCATGGGCGCGTAACGCTGTACGTACAGACCGTTCTGCACCCGGATCGGGAGGAATTCTTCCTCGCTGATCTTGCCTTCGAGGTAGCGACGCATCTGGTCGCGGAACTGTGCGACGCGTTCGTCGACCAGGGTCTGATCATGGTTGTCGTAGCGATACATTCAGCGCGTTCCTGCAGCCAGGGAATGACGGGACGTTGCGGGTTACTCTACCTGCACGCCATTATGCTATAAAAGAATAAATAGTCATAGTTTGGGTGCAAAAGGTAATTAAAAGGTGTTGATAGGCGTCGTGCGGGGCGCTACACCTTCAGACTCTGCCAGCGGCGGCGTTGCCAGATCACCGCAAAGCACAGCGAGTTGAGCGCGCGGTAGCCTAGCTGACACCACCAGATGCCGGCCAGGCCGAAGCCTTCATGCACGCCGAACCACCAGGCCAGCGGCAGGAAGACCAGCCACTGACCGGTCAAGGTCATTTGCATCACCGTACGGTTGGCGCCGGCGCCGAGCAATGCCTGGGTGAACACCAGGGCGGCGGCGTCGAGCACGATCATCAGCGCGGTCAGGCGCAGCGGATCGACGCCCAGGGCGATCAGTTCGGGGTCATGCAGAAACAGGCCCAGCACGGCTTCCGGCATCAATGCCATGGGCAGGGACAGGGCAGCGAGCAGCAACCAGGCCATGTGCACCACCTCCCAGCCCCAGCGGTGGGCTCTTTCCGGCGACTCGCGCCCCAGCGCCTCGCCGACCAGGCTCATCGCTGCCATGCCCAGGCCCACGCCGGGCAGAATCAGCAACAGCGATAAGTTAACCAGCACATGGCCCACCGCCACGCTGGCGGTGTCGACCTGGCCGAGGATCCAGAACAGCACGGCGTAGCCGGCGGCGAACCAGAGCTGCTGAAAGGAGTGCGGCGTGGCCAGCTTCAGGGTGGTGGCCATGGTGCTGCCGCCGAGTCGCCAAGGCGAATGACACGGCCTGTGACGAGTGCCGCGATGGCCAGGCGTATGGCTCAACCAGGCCCAGATGGCGACACCGGCAAACAGCGACAGGCTGCTGCCGAGCCCGGCACCGCTGACGCCCATGGCGGGCAGGCCCCAGTAGCCGAAGATCAGGCCGATGCTTGCCAGCAGGTTGACCAGATGCATTACCAGCATGATCCGCAGGTACAGGCCGGTCTGCTGGATGCCGTTCCAGTAGCCTCGGTAGCAGAAGATCATCGCCACCGGCAGCAGCGCGATCAGACGCCAGCGAAAGTAGTCCACCGCCATCGACGTCACCAGCGGATCGTCGTTGAGCCAGGCCATGATCGGACCGGCCTGCCACAGACACAGGACCATCAACGGCAGGCCGATCATGACGGCCAGGGTAAGTCCCGCCGCCAGCGGCTCCCCGCGTGGATCGTGGCGCAGCTCAACGCCAAGATCGGCGGCCGCCGAGGCAACGGGCGTCTGATGGCGTTCGCCATGGCGCCGCGCTACCTGGGCCTGAACCCCCGACGACAGCCCGAACAGGCAGGCGGTGACCATGAACATGGCGTAGCCGCCGATGCCGGCGGCGGCCAGCTCGGTCTCGCCGAGCCGGCCCACCAGGGCGGCATCGACCAGGTTCATCAGGCTCTGGCTCAACATGCCGGCCATGATCGGCAGCGCCAGGCGCAGGATCAGACGCCAGCGCGTCAGGTCGGGCAGCAGGGCCTGTTGTTGCAGGGAACGCATCAGGCGTCGTAGGACAGTACCGGCGACAGCCAGCGTTCCATGACGTCCAGCTCCATGCCCTTGCGGCTGGCCAGGGCCTCGACCTGATCCCGGGTAATCTTGCCGGTGGCAAAGTACTTCGACTGCGGGTGGGAGAAGTACCAGCCGGATACCGCCGCCGCCGGCCACATGGCAAAGCTCTCGGTCAATTCGAGTCCGGTGCTGGCCTCGGCGTCGAGCATGCGGAACAGCGTCGCCTTCTCGGTGTGGTCAGGGCAGGCGGGGTAGCCGGGGGCAGGGCGGATGCCCTGGTACTTCTCGGCAATCAACGCCTCGTTGTCGAGCTGTTCCTCGGGTACGTAGGCCCAGAACTCCTTGCGCACCCGCTCATGGATCAGTTCGGCAAAAGCCTCGGCCAGGCGATCGGCCAGCGCCTGCACCATGATGGCGTTGTAGTCGTCGCCCTTGGCCTTGTAGGCCGCAGACAGCTCCTCGACGCCGTGACCGGCGGTGACCGCGAAGCCACCGATCCAGTCCGGCTTGCCGCTGTCCTTCGGGGCGATGAAGTCGGCCAGGCTGTAGCAGACTCCCTCTCGGTTCTTGGTGGTCTGCTGGCGAATATGGTGCAGACGCTCGATCACCTCGCCACGGGTCTCGTCTGAATAGACTTCGATGACGTCGTCATCGACGCTGTTGGCGGGCCACAGGCCGATGACCCCGCGAGCCTGGATCAGGCGTTCATCGATCAACTTGCGCAGCATCACCTGGGCCTCGTCGAACAGTTGGCGTGCGGCTTCGCCGACCACCTTGTCGTCGAGGATCTTCGGATACTTGCCGACCAGCTCCCAGCTCATGAAGAAGGGCGTCCAGTCGATACGATCGACCAGTTCCTTGAGGTCGTAGTCCTCGAACACCTTGAGACCGGTAAAGGTCGGCGCCGGCGGGGTATACCCCTGCCAGTCCAGCGCCGGCTTGCGCGCCCGGGCATCGGCGTAGGACAGGTCGGCGGCCTTGGGGCGGCGCTTGGCGTTGCGCTCGCGGACCTTGACGTACTCTTCCCGGATCTCGTTGACGTAGGCCTCTTTCAGCCCCGGTGACAGCAGCTTGCCGGCCACGCCCACGGCACGTGAGGCGTCGGTCACATAGATCACCGGCTGCTCGTACTGGGGTTCGATCTTGACCGCGGTGTGCGCCTTGGAGGTGGTGGCGCCGCCGATCAGCAGCGGCAGCTCGAAGCCCTGGCGCTGCATCTCCTTGGCCACGTGGACCATCTCGTCAAGCGAGGGGGTGATCAGTCCCGACAGGCCGATGATGTCGGCGTTCTCTTCCCGGGCGGTCTTGAGGATCTTGTCGGCGGGCACCATCACGCCGAGGTCGATCACCTCGTAGTTGTTGCACTGGAGCACCACGCCGACGATGTTCTTGCCGATGTCGTGGACGTCTCCCTTGACCGTGGCCATGACGATCTTGCCCTTGGCCTGGGTGTCTTCGCTCTTTTCCGCCTCGATGTAGGGGATCAGGTAGGCCACCGCCTGCTTCATCACCCGCGCCGACTTGACCACCTGGGGCAGGAACATCTTGCCGGCACCGAACAGGTCGCCGACCACGTTCATGCCATCCATCAGCGGCCCCTCGATCACCTCGATGGGGCGGGTCGCGCGCTGGCGGGCCAGTTCGGTGTCATCCTCGATGTAGGCGGTGATGCCCTTGACCAGAGCATGCTCGATGCGCTTCTCGACCTCCCAGCTACGCCACTCGAGGTCCTCCTTCTTCTCACCGCCGGAGCCGTCGCCCTTGTACTTGTCGGCGATATCGAGCAGCCGCTCGGTGCTGTCATCACGGCGATTGAGTACCACATCCTCGACGGCTTCGCGCAGCTCTTCCGGCAGGTCGTCATAGACCGCCAGCTGGCCGGCGTTGACGATGCCCATGGTGAGCCCTGCGCGAATCGCGTGGTAGAGAAATACCGAGTGGATCGCCTCGCGCACCGGATTGTTGCCGCGAAACGAGAAGGACACGTTGGAGACGCCACCCGACACCATGGCGTGGGGCAGGTGTTCGCGAATCCAGCGGGTGGCCTCGATGAAGTCCACCGCGTAGTTGTTGTGCTCGTCGATGCCGGTGGCGATGGCAAAGATGTTGGGGTCGAAGATGATGTCTTCGGCGGGGAAGCCGATATCGTCCACCAGCACCCGGTAGGCGCGCTGGCAGATTTCGGTCTTGCGCGCGAAGGTGTCCGCCTGGCCGGACTCGTCGAACGCCATCACCACCACGGCAGCGCCATGACGGCGGCACTCGGTGGCCTGGTGGCGGAAGGCCTCTTCGCCTTCCTTGAGCGAGATCGAGTTGACCACCGCCTTGCCCTGGATGCACTTGAGGCTGGCCTCGATGATCTCCCACTTGGAGGAGTCGACCATGATCGGCACCCGAGCGATGTCCGGCTCACCGGCGATCAGATTGAGAAAGCGCACCATGGCTTCCTGGGACTCGAGCATCCCCTCGTCCATGTTGATGTCGATCACCTGGGCGCCGTTCTCGACCTGCTCGAGCGCCACCTCCAGGGCGGTGGTGTAGTCCTCTTCCTTGATCAGTCGCTTGAAGCGAGCAGAGCCTGTGACGTTGGTACGCTCACCGACGTTGACGAACAGCGAATCGTGCTCGATGTTGAACGGCTCAAGGCCGGACAGACGGCAGGCTCTGCTGCGGTCCGGAATCTGGCGCGGGGGCAGATCCTTGATCGCTCGGTGGATGGCGGCGATATGCTCGGGTGTGGAGCCACAGCAGCCACCGATGATGTTGACCAGGCCACTGCGCGCGAATTCGGCGACGATCTCGGCCATCTCCTCGGGGGTCTGGTCGTACTCGCCGAACTCGTTGGGCAGGCCCGCGTTGGGGTGAGCCGAGACGAAGGTGTCGGCCTTGGTCGACAGCTCCTCGACGTAGGGGCGCAGCTCCTCTGCGCCGAGGGCACAGTTGAGGCCCACGGTCAGCGGCTGGGCGTGGCGCACCGAATTCCAGAAGGCCTCGGTGGTCTGGCCCGACAGGGTGCGCCCGGAGGCGTCGGTAATGGTGCCCGAGATCATTACCGGCAGGCGCTCGCCGGTCTCGTCGAAGATCTCTTCGAGGGCGTAGATCGCCGCCTTGGCGTTCAGGGTGTCGAAGATGGTCTCGATCATGATCAGATCGGAGCCGCCTTCGATCAGTGCCAGGGCTGCCTCGCGGTAGTTGTCACGCAGGGCATCGAAGGTCACGTTGCGCTTGGCCGGGTCATTGACGTCCGGCGACAGCGAGGCGGTGCGCGAGGTAGGGCCAAGCACCCCGGCCACGTAGCGGGGCACCCCGGTCTCTTCGCCGACGTCGTCGCACACCTGGCGGGCCAGCCGAGCGGCTTCGCGATTGAGCTCCGGGACCAGCTCCTCCATGCCGTAGTCCGACTGGGACAGGCGAGTCGAGTTGAAGGTATTGGTCTCGAGGATGTCGGCACCCGCCAGCAGATAGTCGCGATGGATGCGCGCCACCAGATCCGGGCAGGTCAGGGCCAGCAGATCGTTGTTGCCCTTGAGGTCCGACGGCCAGTCCTTGAAGCGCTCGCCGCGGAAGTCTTCCTCGCTCAAGGCCGCATTCTGCAACATCGTGCCCATGCCGCCATCCAGCATCAGAATGCGGTCTTTCAGGCTATCGATGAGGCGGGCTGTCTGAGGGGTCGGTGCTGCTACGGCCATGGGCGGGTGTGTCTCCAGCTAGACGCTTGTCAGGTCGACGAACGATAAATTTTTATGGGCCAGCGCTTGTGTCCACGCGGCAGGACCCCCATGTGCATGCCGGAATACACGGCGATGTCTCGGGAGTCGGTCGAAGGGGCCATATGGTACCAAAGCACCGGGCCTGGCGGCAGGGGCAGCGTACCTGCGAAGGCGGAAACCAAAATCCGAGTAAAATACTCGGGATTGAGTCTGACGCAGGTGTCGCTTACCATGGTCCTGACCAAACCCGCGGGGCCACAGCGCCCGCTGTCAGGCGGGGCGAACTAGCGAGAGACCCATGAGCGAGAATATCCAGATCACCGACAGCGCACAGGACTACCTGGCGGAGCTGCTCGAGAAGCAGAACGTCGAAGGTATCGCGGTGCGGATCTTCATCACCCAGCCGGGCACGCCCTACGCCGAGACCTGCCTGGCGTACTGCCGGCCGGGCGAGGAAGAGCCCAGCGACGAGCGCCTGGAGCTTTCCAAGATCGCCGTCTATCTCGACGCCAACAGCATTCCGTTCCTGGAAGAGGCGGTGGTCGACTTCAACGCCGATCGCATGGGCGGCCAGCTGACCATCAAGGCGCCCAACGCCAAGATGCCCAAGGTCAATGCCGACAGCCCGCTCGAGGATCGCATCAACTACATCCTCTACAGCGAGATCAACCCGGGCCTGGCGGCCCACGGTGGCGAGATCAAGCTGATGCAGCTGACCGACGACCAGGTGGCGGTGCTGGCCTTCGGCGGCGGCTGTCAGGGCTGCGCCGCGGTGGACCTGACCCTCAAGGAAGGCGTCGAGAAGACGCTGATGGAGCGCATCCCGGAACTTGCCGGCATCCGCGACGTCACCGACCACACCGACACCACCAACGCCTACTACCGTTGACGTTCAACCGGCCGACTGGCGCACTGAGGTTCCGCCCTCAGGATCAAAGGTGAATCAACAACGCCGCTCAAGAGAGCGGCGTTGTTGTGTTTGGGCAAACCATTAGGGGTAGGGGGCGCGCGAGACTGGTTGGGGAGCGACAGGCCCCCTGTCGAGCCGGTGTACGCGATCAGCCATCCACCGAAGTCATAGCGGAACTGCCGGCGGTCGCTGTTCTGGTTGGTCAGCGCCGAGAGTCGCAGCAGGCGGTCGCACTGGATAAATAATAAGAGCTGGACCATGGGGCCACGGCGCTCGATGGGCTGGTCCTTGCCGCTTGCCGTTGTGAAGAGTCGATAGTGCTGGTTGGTAGGGGCGTGACCTCCCGAAACTTTATATGGCGAACTCCACATCCAGCGTCGAAGAGCCGGATGTTTTCTGCATCCAAGAGTTTGAGAAAGCCACTTACCCTGAATACATGGATTCAATCATTATTCTAAGATGTTTGCTTCCAGGTTCTTCTCCCCATGACTCCATTAGCTCTGAAGATAATTTGTCGCAATGTGCTATTACATCTTTTCCAGAAACTTTATTCCCACACAAAGTTGAAGCACCACCAAATATGTTAGAGATTTCATCGACTAGAGCACCAAATCGTCCTATATATTTAGAGTCTAATGTTGCCAGTGGGTATTCAAGTTCAATTTTGTCGATCGGATCTTGTGCGTCCACAAGTTTTCCGGAAAGAAAAAGCTTTAGCTGTATGATTGTTTCAGATTGCCACGCAGGGGCTTTCTCTTTCCGATAAAAACTATAAGTGTCATAATTTAAGTTTGCTCCGGCGGTCTTAAGGATTCTGTTTGACTCACCAGGGGAGTACACCCTAGGTAAGTCAATAATTACGGACACTGTCTGATGAAATTCATCGTTATTATTCATAGGATTCCTTTTGTGGTAGGTACTGTATGCCTGAATGCATCAACCGCACCATGCCGAGCTGCCCTGGTGGCGGCGCACTTCGCGATGCAGGTCGTCGCGCTCGAAGGCCATCAGCTCGCGCTGGTCCAGGGTCATGGCGTGGACATGGCCGGAGCCATAGCGCAGCCAGGCCAGGGTCTGGCCGTCGGGCAGGGTGGTGGTCTCGCGGTTGCCCAGGGCGTCGTGGGTGTGGCGGGTGACGCTGGAGTAGTCACCGCCGTTGGGCAGCTGATGACGCTGCACCTCGGCGATCAGGTTGTCGGCGGTGTCGAAGTGAAAGCGCGTCTCGCTGTGGCGGCTGGCCCTTGCCGCCTGTCGTTAGATAGAGCCAATAGCGGGTGCGTTAGTCGGTAGGGCGGGGTTATGAGCTCTCGATATTTTCCCGGTTGCATTCCACATCCAGCTACGAAGAGCCCTATTTAGTTGCAGAAGATGGGGTTTGTTGGCCGTTTGATAATATACGAGACATTGCAATTAATAATTGCTGTCATGCATAGTTAAATGATGTGTTCTCATTGTCACGAACGGTTTTTGTGGGTTTTTTTCTAAATCTGTTTCCACAAATATTAGACTTCCCCCAATAGATACAATTAATAGTCCATCTTCTTCAATTGCTACCACCTCCCCAGTTAGCTCAATACTATCTTTTCCTTCCTTTATTTTTGGTTGTTTTGAGTTTGCTCCAAGTATTGTTGATCCCCACCAGAGTTTCTCGTCAATATCTATCTCAACATCATAATTCTCGTTTTTTATTGGCATATTTCCCAGCCATATAGCCTTCCCTCTTCCTAAGGGGCTGGCAAAGTTAACAAAAGTATTTTTATTGAGTACTTTGATCTCTTCGATTTTTACATTCATCGCGATGTCTTTCTCTGTGGAACCCTAATAACAGTGTTATCTACATTCATAACATTGTTTTCTGTATCCAGCGACCAGATTTCTTCGTGATAATGATGTTTGGTGGAGGAACTATTCATTTCATGGGAACCGTAACGGATACTGCGAGCACCATCTGAAGATACGATTCTATCGCGGTCGGGAGCACCCGTTCGAGGATGAATATCAGTGTGAGGTCCCGGACCCAAAAATTCGTCCCATCGGTCTGTTGCGTCCTCTGGTTTGACAGGTTTATTACTGTAGGTCTCATTGTGGTAACCCCGCCGAGGAACCCCCGAATCAGGACAGTTACACCCATTGTCCCTACTCAACCCCAGCGGATCCACCCATCCTGTCGGATTGGGGGCGTACATGTACAGGTTTTCGCCGCCGGCCAGTCCTATCGGGTCCTGGGTGGTGAAGCGTCCCGTCTCTGGATCATAGTACCGATGGCGGTTG
>NZ_JAMXRY010000056.1:0-33335 GCF_024124525.1 Halomonas sp. OfavH-34-E
CGCCGGCACGGCGGCGCCCGCCGCCCAGCTCGACCACCGCCATGCCCAGCGCCTTGACGTCCTGACGTGCCACCCGTCCCGGATGCTCGGCCAGGACGTCCTGGATCACCGGGGCCGGGGCGGGCAGGGCGCCTGCGTTTTCCAGCAGGTCGGTCGGTCCGCCAAGACCTGCCACCATGCGCTCGAAGCGCTCGGCCACGTCGCCGCTGGCCAGGCGTGCCTCGAGCTGGCGTTCGGCGTCCTCTTTGGACGTCGCCAGTCGGCCGGCCAGCAGCGCTTCCACCGCCAGGCGGCGGGTCAGCGTCAACAGCCGCGAATCGCGCCGCTCACCGCGCATGATCGCCAGGCACTCGCGTACCTCGATGGCGTTGCCGGCGCTTTCGGCCAGGGTCTGGTTCATGTCGCTGAGCACCGCCGTGGTCGGGGTGCCGGCACGTCGGGCGACGTCGGCGATGGTGGCTGCCAGGGTTCGGGTCTCGTCGTCGTTCGCCATGAAGGCGCCGTTGCCGATCTTGACGTCCATGACCAGGGCATCGAGGTTTTCGGCGAGCTTCTTGCCGAGGATCGAGGCAACGATCAGCGGCAACGAGGCGACGGTGGCGGTGACGTCGCGCACCGCGTAGAGGCGCTTGTCCGCCGGCGCCAGATCGCCGCTCTGTCCGACGATGGCCACACCGACGTCCTTGAGCAGGCGCTCGAAGGTGGTGCGCCGAGGCGTGACGTCATAGCCGGCGATGGCCTCGAGCTTGTCCAGGGTGCCGCCGGTGTGGCCCAGACCACGACCGGAGATCATCGGCACGTGGGCTCCGCAGGCGGCGAGCCAGGGGCCGAGGATCAGCGATACCGGGTCGCCCACGCCGCCGGTGGAATGCTTGTCGAGGATAGGCCCCGGCAGGTCAAGCTGCCGGTAGTCCAGCACGCTGCCGGAGTCCCGGGTCGCCTCGGTCAGCGCCACCGTCTCATCCAGCGTCATGCCGTTGAGATAGGTGGCCATGGCGAAGGCGCCGATCTGCTCCTGACCGGCGCTGTCATCGGCGATGGCCATCACGAATTGGCGGATGGCCTCGCTGGACAGCGCCTGGCCGTCACGCTTGGCGGCAAGAATATCCTGCAACAGCATCAGTAGCCTCCGGACTGGCCCCCGCCGTCGACACCGACACCGGCGGTCATCAGCAGGTTGTCGAGCAGGCCCGAGGCGCCGAAACGAAAGGTCTCGGGACGGGCCCAGTTGGCACCCATGATCTCGGCGGCAAGCTCCAGATAGACGGCGGCGTCCTCGACGCTGCGAACGCCCCCGGCGGCCTTGAAGCCGACCGGGCGGTCCGCGTCGCGGATGACTTCCAGCATCACTCGCGCGGCCTCGGGCGTCGCGTTGACGGCGACCTTGCCGGTGGACGTCTTGAGGAAGTCGGCACCACCGGCGATGGCCTGCTCGCTGGCCCGGCGGATCAGCTCGGCGTCCTTCAACTCGCCGGTTTCCAGGATCACCTTGAGGGTGCGGCCGCTGGCAGCGGCCTTGCACATCTCGACCAGTCCCTGGCCGATCTGATCATCGCCATTCATGAAGGCGCGATAGGGGAAGACCACGTCCACTTCGTCGGCACCGGAAGCCACCGCTTCGCGGGTAGCGCGGGCGGCTGCCATGACATCGTCTTCGCCGTGGGGGAAGTTGGTCACGGTGGCGATCTTGACCTGGCCGCTGAGGTTGTGGGCGGTGAGGGCGCGCCGCGCCGGCACCACGAACTGCGGATAGATGCACACCGCAGCAGTGTGGCCCAGCGGCGTCTTGGCCCGCTGGCACAGGGCCTCGACGACATGGTCGGTATCGTCATCGTTGAGGCTGGTCAGATCCATCAAGGACAGTGCCTGGCGAGCGATCACGGAGGGGTTGGTCGACTGGGAGGACATGGGAGGCTCCTGAAGTGGGACAGGCCGCCGCCTCGGGCGGCCGAAGATGTGAGGGCGGGCGCTGGATCCGCGACGTGGGATCAGGCGCCCAGGGTCATGAAGAAGCCGGCGATGCAGGCCGACATCAGGTTGGACAGGGTGCCGGCCAGTACCGCCTTGAGGCCATAGCGGGCGATGTCGTGACGACGGCTCGGGGCAATGCTGCCGAGCCCGCCGAGCAGGATGGCGATGGAGGACAGGTTGGCGAAGCCGCACAGCGCGAAGGACAGCACCGCGGCGGTATGGTCGCTCATCACCTCGCCGGTGGCGGCCACGAGCTGCTCGCCGTCGATATAGGGGGCCAGGTTGATGAAGGCGACGAACTCGTTGACCACCAGCTTCTGGCCGATGAAGGACCCGGCCAGGGTCGCCTCTTCCCAGGGAATGCCGAGCAGGAAGGCCAGCGGCGAGAACACCCAGCCCAGGATCAGCTCGAGACTGAGATCCTCGAACCCGACCCAACCACCGACGCCACCGAGGATACCGTTGAGCAGGGCGATCAAGCCGATGAAGGCCAGCAGCATGGCGCCCACGTTGGCCGCCAGCTTGAGGCCGGACGAGGCGCCACCGGCGGCGGCGTCAAGCACGTTGGCCGGCTTGTCCTCGTCCTCGATGACCTCGGAGACGCGGTCGGCCTTATCCGCCTCGGGATCGGTCTCCGGCATGATCAGCTTGGCGAACAGCAGGCCGCCGGGGGCCGCCATGAAGGAGGCGGCCACCAGGTATTCCATGGGGATGCCGAGTGCGGCGTAGCCGGCAAGCACCGAGCCCGCCACCGAGGCAAGGCCACCGCACATCACCGCAAATAGCTGGGAGGCGGTCATGCGGGCGATAAAGGGCCGCACGACCAGCGGCGCCTCGGTCTGGCCGACGAAGATATTGGCGGTGGCGGACAGCGACTCGGTGCGTGAGGTGCCGAGCAGCTTCTGCAGCGCGCCGCCGAGCAGGCGCACGACCCATTGCATGATGCCCAGGTAGTAGAGCACCGCCGTCAGCGACGAGAAGAAGATGATGACTGGCAGCACCTTGACCGCGAACACGAAGCCGACGCTGTCGGCGTTGGCCAGGCCGCCGAACAGGAAATCGATGCCGTCGTTGGCGTAGAGCACCACCTGGCTGACGGCGTCCGATACGGTCTTCAGGACCTTCTGGCCAAAGGGCACGTAAAGGACGAAGGCCCCGAGACCAGCCTGGATCAGGAAGGCGCCCCCCACGGTTCTCAGGCGAATGGCACGGCGGTTGTAGGAGAACGCGACGGCGATGGCGATCAGGGTGGCCATGCCGACCAGGCTCATCAGGAGTGTCATAGGTTCCTTCGCCTCATCAAAATATGAACGTTGAAGAATAGATCATCGCACTTCGGGCCTGGTCTTGCGTCCCGCATCGCGTTGATAGCGGGCAATTGCCTCGAACGGGGCGGAAATCTCTTATGCCGAATGGGGTATCAAAACAGGAATTATAGAGGTGATGGGGCATGGCGGCGGCTCGTGTCGAGTGATTGTTGTCGAGCGGAATTGGCAGGCACGGGCTGGGCCCATCCGTCAATGAGTGTATAGTAACACCTGATGTGAGAAAAATAACATTTGTGCAGTGGCGTTTTCTTACCTGCCCGGGCACTGGCTGAACCCGGTAGTTCAGGGCATGCTTATTGAAAAACGACGGCAGCAAGCCATGACCGTCGAGGCGCGGGGGAGAATCCATGAATCAGCGCAGTATTCAGCGACAGGAGCGCCTTTTGCAGGCGCTCGCCGGAGGCGGCAGCCTGAGGCTGGCGGACGCCGCCATCCTCTGCGGTGTGTCAGAGATGACCCTGAGGCGCGACGTGTCCACCAAGGACAGCCCTCTGATGCTGATGGGCGGGCATCTGGTTCGCCGCGACGACCCCCACTTCACGCCAGTCTACGACCTGGAAACTCAACAGGATCGCGGCGCCGATATCAAGGCGCGTCTGTGTCGCCGCGCCAGTGGCTACGTGGAAGACGGCGATACCCTGTTTATCGATTGCGGCACCACCCTGGTGCCGATGATCGCAGAACTGGCCAGCCGACGAGACCTGACGGTGGTGACCTACGCCCTTAACGTGGCCAATGCGGTCAGCCATTTCGATGGTATCCGACTGATCCTGCTGGGCGGCGTCTATCAGGGCGTCTCCCAATCCTTCGACGGCGAGGATATCGCCCGCCAGGTCCGGGGACTCGGCATCAATCGCGCCTTTCTCTCCGCCGCCGGGGTGCATGCCGCACGGGGCCTGAGCTGCTTTCACTTTCATGAAGTGGCGCCCAAGCAGGCCGCCATCGAAACCGCCGCCCAGCGGATCCTGGTATTCGACGACAGCAAGTGGGGCGTGCTGCGTCCCGCCTTCTTTGGCGCCCTGATGGACGCCGATGTCATCATCACCCACGGCGAGGGTGCCGCAGGCCTGTCACGTACGCCGGAAGTGGCGTCTCGGCTGGTTCATCCCTGATTCCCCGGTTTCGGTTTCTTGCCCAGCGTGGATCCTTGGCTTGTGGATTCTTGGCTTTTCAGTCACTGACGGCCTTACTCGATAGCGGTCCCCTGGGCGCACGGTTGCGCCTCTCGTTGTGGTCTATCCCTTCTGCTCGAGCCTTCCCTTGGCCCCCTTGCTGATCTGGCCCTCGTCGCCGATTCGCTCTTTCATGACCAGGCCCACGGTGAGCCGGCCCTTCCTTATCTGACACTTCACAGTCTGGCTCTCTCGGCATCGTCATCGCTTTCGTCCTGGCGTTGGGTCGATGGCGTCTGGTAGATGGCGTCGGGGGAGATAACGTCAGACGATAGCGCGGCGCAGCTTATCGTTTTTTTCCATCAGACCGCCTTTCCCATGGGGGCGAGGTCGGGCCTCGCTGATACGGTTCCTGGTGGTGCTTGCTGGGTGTGGTGTTGGGTCGCAGGGCAGGTTCTGCTGGCTCAGGCAATTGGCCATTTGTGCACTGTTGCGACGTCTGGGTGCGACAGATCAAGGAAAGGTGCGACACCCCTGCGGCAAATCGTCGCTTCTCAAGTCTGGTCGCTCTGTCGACAATACGCCCCGGTCGCATTCCATCTACTTCTTTTGTTCAGGTGTCGACGTCTTGTCGTGGTACCGAGGCAGGGTAGGGGATGCGAAATTTTGCGGGTCTAGTCCGTGGTTCGGCACATTTCATGCAACTTTTGCCAAAGGTGCATGCAATGTTCCACCTCAGCGGCCCCTGCACATCGCGCGAGCCTGAGCTCGTAATCTCTGGTATTCCGCCTCCAAGCCCTGACGAGGTTGCTACATGAGAAGAAAGTCGTACCTGCGCGTGCTCAGCGTTGTGCTGATGCTGGCGCTGCCCCTGTTGCTGGCGGGCTGCGAATCGGCGCTGCTCGACCCCAAGGGGGAGATCGGCCGTGAGCAGCGTACCTTGATCCTCACCGCCTTCGGTCTGATGCAGATCGTGGTGGTGCCGGTCATCGTGCTCACCCTGTGGTTTGCCTGGCGCTATCGCCGTGGCAACACCGATGCCACCTATTCACCCGACTGGGCCCATTCGACCAAGATCGAGGCCATCGTCTGGTTCATTCCCTGCGTCATCATCGTCTTCCTGGCGCTGTTGACCTGGTACACCTCCCACAGTCTCGACCCGCACCGCAGTCTCGAGGCCAAGGAAGGACAGAACGAGCCCATGGAGATCCAGGCCGTATCGCTGGACTGGAAGTGGCTGTTCATCTACCCGGAGCAGGGCATCGCCACGGTCAACGAACTGGCCTTCCCCGAGGACACTCCGGTGCGCTTCCGGGTGAGCTCCGGTTCGGTGATGAACTCTTTCTTCATTCCGCGCCTGGGTAGCCAGATCTACGCCATGGCCGGCATGGATAACGACGTTCACCTGATCGCCGAAGAGCAGGGCGTCTATCCGGGCCGCTCCACCAACTACAGCGGTGCAGGCTTCTCCGAGATGACCTTCGACGCCCACGTGGGTTCCGTCGAGGACTTCGAAGAGTGGGTGGAGAAGGTGCGTTCCTCGTCCGATACGCTGACCTTCCCCGAGGAGTACTACGATCTCGCCACGCCAAGCGAGGACAACGAGGTCCAGTACTTCTCCGAGATCACCCCGGCGCTCTATGAGCGCATCATCAAGAGCTTCCTGGCCGGCGGCAAGCATGCCGAGTTCGTCGAGACCTACGGCGGCGTGGTCAACGGGCACGGCGCAGGCGGCCATGGCGACGAGAGCGAGTCTCACGGCGAGTCCATGAGCGCAGAGGCAGCGGAGTAAATCATGTTTGGAAAACTGACGTTAGACTCGATTCCGATCCAGGAGCCCATCATCATGGTGGTGGCGATCGGTATCGCCCTGGGCGGGATCGCCGTGGTCGGCGGCCTGACCTACTTCAAGAAGTGGGGCTATCTGTGGCGCGAGTGGATCACCTCCGTCGACCACAAGAAGCTCGGTATCATGTACTTCCTGGTCGCGCTGGTGATGCTGATCCGTGGCTTCGCCGACGCCATCATGATGCGTACCCAGCAGGCCATGGCCTCGGCCGGAGCCGAGGGCTATCTACCGCCTGACCACTATGATCAGATCTTCACCGCCCACGGTGTGATCATGATCTTCTTTGTCGCCATGCCCATGGTCATCGGTCTGATGAACCTGGTGGTGCCGCTGCAGATCGGCGCGCGCGACGTGGCTTTCCCCTTCCTTAACAACTTGAGCTTCTGGCTGTTCGTTGCCGGTGTCATCCTGGTCAACGTCTCGCTGGTGGTCGGTGAGTTCGCCGCGACCGGCTGGCTGGCCTACGCGCCACTATCGGGGATAGAGTACAGTCCCGGCGTCGGGGTGGATTACTGGATATGGGCGTTGCAGATATCTGGCATCGGTACGACCCTGACCGGTATCAACTTCTTCGTCACCATCCTGAAGATGCGCACCAAGGGCATGACCCTGTTCCGTATGCCCATCTTCACCTGGACGTCGCTGTGCGCCAACGTGCTGATCATCGCGTCCTTCCCGATTCTGACCGCGACCATCGCGATGCTGACGCTGGATCGTTACCTGGGGACTCACTTCTTCACCAACGATTTTGGCGGCAACATGATGATGTACGTCAACCTCATCTGGGCCTGGGGCCATCCTGAGGTGTACATCCTTATCCTGCCGGCATTCGGGGTGTTCTCCGAGGTCATCGCGACCTTCGCTCGCAAGCGGCTGTTCGGCTACGGCACCATGGTGTGGGCGACCATCGCCATCACCTTCCTGTCGTTCATCGTCTGGCTGCACCACTTCTTCACCATGGGGGCCGGGGCCAACGTCAATGCCTTCTTCGGCATCATGACGATGATCATCGCCATCCCCACCGGGGTGAAGGTATTCAACTGGCTGTTCACCATGTACCGCGGTCGTCTGGAGTTCACCTCTCCGGTGCTGTGGACCATCGGCTTCATCATCACCTTTACCCTGGGTGGCATGACCGGTGTGATGCTGGCGGTACCGGCGGCCAACTTCGTGCTGCACAACAGCCTGTTCGTCATCGCCCACTTCCACAACGTCATCATCGGCGGCGTGGTGTTCGGCATGCTGGCGGGTCTGACCTACTGGTTCCCGAAGGCCTTCGGCTTCACCCTCGACGAGAAGTGGGGCAAGCGCTCCTTCTGGTTCTGGCTGACCGGCTTCTACGTGGCCTTCATGCCGCTGTACGTTCTCAGCTTCTTCGGTGCCGTGCGTCGCATGCAGTCCTATGACAACGGCGCCTGGCAGCCGTGGATGATCATCGCCTGGATCGGCGCCGTGCTGATTCTGTGTGGTATCGCCTGCACCGTGATCCAGTTCTACGTCAGTATCCGTGATCGCAAGAAGAACCAGGACGTCACCGGCGATCCCTGGGATGCGCGTACCCTGGAGTGGGCGACCTCGTCTCCCGCACCGTTCTACAACTTCGCGCATCTGCCCGAGATCAAGGACATCGACGACTTCTGGAACCAGAAGCAGGCCAACGGCGGCAAGGCCGGCGTGTCCAAGGGACCGTACAAGGACATTCACATGCCCAAGTACACCTGGGAAGGTCCGGTGATCGGTCTGATCTCCGCGGTCTTCGGCTTCGCCCTGGTGTGGCATATCTGGTGGCTTGCCATCGTGACCGCACTGGGCATGTTTGCCACCTTCATCGCGCGTATCTTCAACGATGACGTCGACTACTACGTGCCGGCCGCGGAAGTCGAGCGTATCGAGCGCGAACACCAGAACCGTGTGGAGATGCAGGCATAACCATGGCAACCGACACCCTCAACCAGCAAGGTCATGCCCACGGGCATGACCATGATCACGACCACGACCATCATGATGCCGCGGGCACCAAGGTCTTCGGTTTCTGGGTCTATCTGATGAGCGACCTGGTGATCTTCGGGTCACTGTTCGCCACCTACGCCGTGCTCCTTCGGGGCACGGCCGATGGTCCGACCCCGGGCGAGATCTTCCAGCTCCCGTTCATCCTGGTCGGGACCTTCCTGCTGCTGTTCTCGAGTTTCACCTACGGCATGGCGGTGCTCGCCATGAACGCCAATCAGGCATCCAAGGTGATGAAGTGGCTCGGGATCACCTTCCTGCTGGGCGCGGCCTTCGTGGCGCTGGAACTCTATGAGTTCCGTCACCTGATCCATGAGGGCTTTGGTCCGGATCGTTCAGGCTTCCTGTCGGCCTTCTTCCTGCTGGTCGGTACCCACGGTCTGCACGTGACCGCCGGTCTGATCTGGATCCTGGTGATGATGATCCAGGTGAAGCAGCGTGGTCTCGACGATATGGTGCGTCCGCGCATCATGTGTCTGAGCCTGTTCTGGCACTTCCTGGACATCGTCTGGATCTGCGTCTTCTCCTTCGTCTACCTGATGGGAGCCCTGTGATATGAGCGGACACGCCAACGACCATCACAGCCATGGCAGCGTCAAGTCCTATGTGATCGGCCTGATCCTGTCCATCGTGCTGACCGTCATTCCCTTCGGGGCGGTGATGACCGGCGCCTTCGACACCTTCGCGACGTTGATCGTGATCGTCGGTACCGCGGTGGCTCAGGTGCTGGTGCAGCTCGTGCTGTTCATGCACATGAACACCAAGGCCGATGAAGGCTGGAACTTCATGTCCTTCGTCTTCACCGTGGCGATCCTGGTTCTGGTCATCGGAGGTTCCCTATGGATCATGTACCACCTGCATCGCAACATGATGATCGGCTGACGCCGACTCGCATGATGTTCAGGGACACTCTCAGGGACTACCTCACCATCACCAAGCCGGGCATCATCGGCGGCAACGTGATCTCTGTTCTGGGCGGCTACTTCCTGGCCGCCCAGGGCCAGTTCGATGCCGTGGTGTTCCTGTCGGCGCTGTTGGGTCTGGCCCTGGTAATCGCCTCGGGCTGCGCCTACAACAACGTCATCGACAAGGACATCGATGCCTTGATGGAGCGCACCCGCAACCGCCCGCTGGTGCAGGGGCGGGTCAGCGAAGCGGCGACACTTCGGTTTGCCACCCTGCTGGGCATCGCCGGCTTCGGTCTGCTGGCGCTGGGGACCAATGCGTTGACGGTGGGTCTGGCGGCCTTCGGCTTCGTCATCTATGTAGGGGCCTACAGCCTCTACATGAAGCGCAATTCCGAGTTCGGCACTCTGGTCGGCAGCCTCTCCGGGGCAGTGCCGCCGGTGGTGGGCTATTGCGCGGTGACCGGCAGCTTCGATACCGGCGCCTTGACCCTGCTGGTGATCTTCAGCCTGTGGCAGATGCCGCACTCCTACGCGATCGCGATCTTTCGCATGGAAGATTACCGCGCCGCCAACATTCCGGTGCTGCCGGTGGTTCGCGGTATCGGTACGGCCAAGCACCATATCCTGGGCTATATCCTGGCCTTTATCGGTGCGACGCTGTCGCTGAGTCTGGCCGGCTACGCTGGACCCGGTTACTTCATCGTTGCCCTGGTGCTGGGCGTCTACTGGCTGTATATCGCGGCCAAGGGCTACCGTACCGACGACAACGTGCGTTGGGCGCGACAGGTATTCGGCATCTCGATCCTCACCATCACGGCGCTGAGCCTGATGATGTCACTGGACGCGACGCTGATGCCAAGCACGCCGATGTGGACCTCCATGTCCTGATCGGGTGGCGCTGAAACCGAAACCCCGCATCTTCACCGATGCGGGGTTTTTTTTGTGTTTATCAGTCGTATGGGTGAAGCGTGACTAGAGGTCAAGTGTTGTACAGGACTTGTATAGTATGTACGGTAACGTTGGTAGCGAAGCGAAAAATCGCTTCTATACTGCAAGTTAAGGACAACGGAGTCGCGGGCGCCGAGTGCCGGTCTCGGGACTTACTTCAGCGGTAGCAGGAGGGAGTCAGTATGCTGACACACGTCTGGGGATTGATGGCCCACCCGAATCGCGAATGGAAGCAGATCAAGCAGGAAAGGGAGACGATAACGCACCTGTACGCGCATCACGTGTTGTTGCTGGCCGCCATACCGGTGATCTGCTCGTACATCGGTACCACCCAGGTCGGCTGGAGTCTCGGCGGCGGCACGACCATCAAGCTCAGTTATCTAGACGCCCTGGGGGCGGGGATCGCCTTCTATCTGGTGATCCTGGCGGCGGTCTACATCGTCGGCAAGACCATCCGTTACTCGGCCAAACGCTTTCCCAAGACACCCAGCCAGAGCCAGTGCATCATCTTTGCCGGCTATGTGGCGACCCCGATGTTCCTGAGCGGCATCGTGGCGATCTACCCGATCATCTGGCTGTGCCTGCTGGCCGGCGTTATCGGCCTCTGTTACACCGCCTACCTGCTGTATCTGGGCATTCCCTCCTTTCTCGATATCAGCGAAAAGGAAGGCTTCGTCGTCTCCAGCACCACCCTTGCGGTGGGGGTACTGGTGCTCGAAGGACTGCTCGGCATGACCGTCCTGCTGTGGGGCTACGGAGAGCGCATCATTCTGTCGCTGCTGGGGTGATTAGAGGGTGACTAGAGGTCGGCTAAAGAGTGACAAGTCGACGGGGATGACCCGAGAGCAGTGAAACTCGAGACGTGCAGGACAGGACCGTTGAGACCGACAACACGGGTAAGACAAAAGGGGCGACGCTGATGCGTCGCCCCTTTTTCTATCTGGGCCTTTCTGTGCGGCCCGATCTGGTGGGTGTCAGCCCGTTTACCCCTTGATACTGTCCAGCGCCTTGCGCAGGTGGTCGATGCTGCGCTCGGGCTGATGCAGCTTGTCCAGGCCGAACAGGCCAATGCGGAAGGTCTGGAAATCGTCGCCTTCATCGCACATCAGTGGGACCCCGGCGGCGACCTGGACGCCGGCTGCGGCGAACTTGCCGACCAGCCCCGGGTCGTTGTGGTAGCAGACCACCACACCGGGCGCCTCGTAACCCTCGGCGGCGACGCTCTTGAAGCCGTACTCGGCCAGCAGGCTGCGCACTCCCTGGCCCAGGGCCCACTGTTCCTGTTTCACCTTGTCGAAGCCGTAGGCGTCGGTCTCGCGCATGATCTCGCGTAGCTCGCGCAGGCTGTCGGTGGGCATGGTCGCGTGGTAAGCGTGGCCGCCATTCTCGTAGGCCTCCATGATCTCGAGCCACTTCTTGAGATCGGCGGCGAAGCTGGTGCTGGTGGTTTCCTTGATGATCTCTCGCGCCTGGGCCGAGAGCATCACCATGGCGCAGCAGGGTGAGCCGCTCCAGCCCTTCTGGGGGGCGCTGATCAGCAGGTCGACGCCAGTGTCCTGCATGTCCACCCAGACGGTGCCCGAGGCGATGCAGTCCAGCACCATCAGGCCGCCGTGGGCGTGCACCGCATCGGATACGCGACGGATGTAGTCGTCCGGCAGGATCATGCCGGACGAGGTTTCTACGTGGGGGGCGAAGACGATGTCCGGCTGCAGTCGCTCGATGGCCTGCTCGACTTCCTCGATGGGGGGCGGGGCGAACGCTGAGGTCGGATCGCTGTCCTGCTGACGTCGGGCCTTCTCCACGCACAGTTCGGCCGGGATCTTGCCCATCTCGAGGATCTGGTGCCAGCGGTAGCTGAACCAGCCATTGCGGATGACCAGGGCGCTGCGGTTCTGGGCGAACTGGCGGGCTACCGCCTCCATGCCGAAGGTGCCGCTCCCGGGCACGATGACCGCGCTGTGGGCGTTGTACACCTGCTTCAAGGTGGTGGAGATGTCGCGCATTACGCCTTGAAAGCTCTGCGACATATGGTTCAGGGCGCGGTCGGTATAGACCACGGAGTATTCCAGCAGGCCATCGGGATCGACGTCCGGGAGCAAGCCAGGCATGAGGCGCATCCTTACAGTGGGCGTTGAACAAGCCGAAGACGCGGACTGCGTCAGCGACGACGGCGCCGAGCGGCTAGGGCTCGGCGCTCATTATTCTCTACAGCATAAGGTCAAAGGGCGGTGGCGGCCAGAGGACGGCGGCTCGCGCGTGGCGCGGTCATTTTCCTTGTGTGACTGTCGTTACATCCGAGTCCGTCGTGATATGTGTTTTTGTACTGATTCGAGTAAAAAACGGACTAACCCGCCAATAAGGATTTTCATGAGACTTATCAGCCATTTCGCGTAGATGTCATCTCAGTAGCTGAAGCAGCGCGGCATGACCGATGGCTGGCAAAGCAAACTTTGACCATGCTGAGAAGACCGCTGCCAATAAGGCGTCGCAGCGTGTTTCGTCTAACGCCGTCGGTGACGCCGGGAGGTCCGGCCGGCGGAGCACGATCTTCCCAGGTGGAGGACGTCGATCATGAACGAACCATCATCATGTACGTGTCAGGCCGCTGGACTGACGCCTGAGCAGCTCGACGTGCTGCTGGCGCGAAACCCGCAATTGGCACAGGAACTGGCGGCACGATATCAGCAAACACTGGCCGAACCGGCAGAGCTGGACAGGCCAGATGACCTGGCCGCGGTGGGACTGGGGCCGGATGGGGCGCCGCTGGTCAGCGGTCCTGCGGAGCCCATGCCGCTGGCCCGTTTCGATCTCAGCAACGGCAACCGCGTCGAATTCGTCGGGCTTAGAGGCGACGACAAGGAGGCCCAGGTAGGTATGCGGGAGTTGGGCGTGAGCGATCGTGCGACCCCGCGAACCTTTGCAAGCGAAGTTGGCAAGTCCGCGCTGGATCACTACCTTATGCTCGCCCCGCAGGAGGTGCCCATCCCGAAGATGCTGCTCGAGCTGAATCCCGACATCGACCGCAAGGCGTTCAAGAATCGCACCGTGGAGCGGTTGGAAGAACCCATCGAGGTGGATCTGGACGAGTTGGGCATAACGCCGGACACTGCCAGGGCAGGGTCCTCAGCAGGAGGCGGACCAGGCCAGCAATACTGTGTCCCGGGCGATGGTTATCATCTGTTTCGCAACCACAACTGCGAGACCGTCTCCTTCCCGAGCAACACCTGGTGGTGGTGCGACCCGGAGGCCCACTATTCCTTCCGGGATCGCTGGACCTCTGACCGCAAGCGTCGCAACTCTCTTGGTGTCACCACTGCCTGCCATGGGCCGGCGGCCACCCTGCACTACTACAAGAATGTCTTTGGCAACTGGAAGCATCTACATACCTTTCACCTGCCTTCAGGCTACTGGCAGTGGACCCGGTATGAGGGGCTATCCAAGCGAGACCGCTGGATACGACATCGCTGTGTGACCGCGGGAGGCAGCAGCTTCGTGCGCTGCGTCAGCTTCTTCTACAACTGAGGCCTGTGTCATCTGCGCAGCGCTCGCAGCTTTTGTTGCAGGAGGGGGGGGGCAGGGCAACAGGGTCGGCGATCAAGCGAGCGACTCGTCGAACCATCTCGGCGCCATCACCGTTGTCGCGGTGGTGGCGCCTTGCTGTTTGGCGTCTGGTTTGGTGAGGGTTCCGGCCATGCGGGGTTGCTGCGGCTAGGGCGTCAGGCAGAGGTTTCGGATTCTGCGATGGGCTCGGGCAGGGCGCCCTGGTTGATCCGCGCGATGGCGGCGGCGGCGCGCTCCAGCGCCGGCAGGCAGTCCAGTGCGCGCTGTTTATCCATGCGCATCACCGGTGCCTGGATCGCCAGGCCGACGTTGGAGACCCCGGTGGGGTTGGGGGCCAGCACCGCGATGCACAGAAGCCCCGGTAGGAATTCCTCGTCGTCGAAGGCGTAGCCGTCGCGCTTGACCTGCTCGATCTCCGCTTCCAGAGCGTCGATGTCGGTAAGCGTGTTTCGGGTGAAGGCCTCCAGGGTGGCATCGGCGAGCAGCCGACGGCGCTGGGAGGCGCTCATCTGCGCCAGAAACAGCTTGCCGCTGGCGGAGCAATGGGCAGGCACCCGGGAGCCGGGGTGTAGATAGAAGCGCAGCGGAGCCGACGTCTCGACGCGGTCCAGATAGAGCACCTCGCTGCCGGACAGGGCAGTGATGTTGCAGCTTTCCCCGACCTCGCGGACCAGCTCAGCCAACACGCCGTGACGTGCGCCCTGAACGGTGTCGTTGAGCAGCAGGGTCTCGGCCAGCCGGCGCAGGCGGCTGCCCTTGCTGTAGTGGCGGTTGTCCGCTTCGCGCTGCAGCATGCCGGAGTTCTCGAGCTGCTGCAGCATCCGGTGCAGCGTCGGCTTGGGCAGGCCGGTCTCGTCCACCAGGCTCTGCAGGGTGAAGTACTGGTCCTTCTCCGCGATCACCTCGAGCAGCGCCAGCAGGCGCTGGGCCGGGGTGTCGCCCTCGATGATCCGGGTGTCAAAGCTTGTTGTGCTCATGGCGGGGTCTCCTCGATACTACAAGCCTATACGTATCTAAAAATTAATCAATGTGTATCGGAAAACGGAATTCGACGAGATCACTGTCGTCTCTGACTGAAGCACGTCGGCGTCGGGAACCGGGCGGCGGACGTGAGTGGACAGGCACCCATGAGCCAGGACTCGGCCATGGCCAACCGGTTGTCGGGGTATCCGGCATAGGCTGCCCTGTCTGAGCTTGCACCGAGTCAAAAGTCCGAGCGGATTTCGGCACGGTAGCTGAAGCGGTCGGCCCTACCCTTGGTGGTACGGACTTCCACGATACGGTCGTGGCTGGTGTAGGTCATCCGCTTGAGCACCACCACCGGGGTGCCGGGAGCGATGTCCAGCAGGGCGGCGGTGTGGGTATCGGCGGCTTCTGCGGTCAGGGTTTCGTCGGCCCGGACGACGGGGATGCCGAATCGGTCGAGGATCAAGGCATAGAAGTAGTCGGGAATATAAAGCTCGGAATCTTCCAGCCCCGGCACCAGTACGCTTGGCCACCAGCTGTACTCCACCAGGGTCGGGGCGTCATCGACCACTCCCAGGCGTTCGATATAGGTGACTGGACTGGTCTGGCTCAGGCCGAGGCGGGTATATACGTCATCGGGAGCCTGGCGGATGGCGCGATCGGTGGTGGTCTTGTGGATACGCACGTCCTTGCCGTCGGCGTCCCCGTAGCTGACAAAGCGAAACAGGGTTTCCTCGAAGTCGGTCCGCGAGACATAGGTGCCCTTGCCCTGATGGCGGAACAGCAGTTTTTCCCAGACCAGATTGGAGATGGCCTTCTTGACCGTTCCCTGACTGATCTGCAGCCGGTCGGCGAGCTGCCATTCGGGTGGAATGAGGTCGCCCGGGGCCAGGTCCCCCCGTTCGATCAGGCCGCGAATATGGTCCTGCAGCAGTCGGTACAGCGGTTTCCCCGGCTGTGCCACCATCACCTCGGGGGAGAAGAGGCCAAGGCGATCAGATTCGTTTTCACTGGTCATTCGCAAGATCCCGCTGCTGGCAAGGTCGGAAGGGGAGGCTGCTCGGGTCAGGCGCTTGTCTGACTCGCCGCTGCCCTGCAGCAGCGTGACGGCGCTCGCCTCTTTCACACCTTGATTCATCCGTTTCATTCTTAAGTGGTATTTCATCAATCTATCACGGGGCTCCTGTGCAGACACCTTTCCGGCCGTGTGACCCCTGGCCTCAGACCGGAAAGAGAAACAGCGGGCGGCGGGTGCGACGACTGATCTTGCGCGCCACCGAGCCAAGCACCATATGACCCAGCCCGGACTGGCGCTGTGTTCCCATGACGATGCAATCGGCATCGATTCTGTCGGCCTCCTGCAGGATGATTCGGGATGGCTTGCCAATGCGGACGTGAATCTCCTTCAGGGAGGCGTGGTAGCTGTCTTCCGAGGCCAGCGTCGAGTGGCCGAAGTCTTCAAGGCGGCGCTTGATTTCGTCGATGGCCTGCCGGGTCGCTCGTTCGCGATAGTTGTCCAGCGGGGAAACGGCGGTATAGCGGCTGGCCAGGCTGTCTTTCAACAGTGCCGGATCTTCGATGACGTGCAGCAGGTGGACCGCGGCGCCGAAGCGTTCGGCGATACCGATGGCCTTGCGGAAGACGTCGGGGCTGTGGGCGCTGAGGTCAGTGGCATACAGCAGCCGGGATATCTGGAAGCTCATGGCTTCATCCTCAAAAAGGTTGGATGGCGCAGGCGGTGAACCGACGTGGCCGAGGAACCTTTGACGCCAAGGCCGGGCTCGCCGGCGCCAGGCCCGCCCGAAACATCGATCAGGCAGGACCCTGGGTACCGCGAGCGCAGGCCAGGGCATCGGGCGCCAGGCTAGGCCGGTGCTTGATGCAGATGGTCGATCATCTCCGCAATCTTGAGGCGCTGGACCTTGCCGGAGGGCCCTCTGGGCAGCCATTTCACGATGTGAACATGTTCAGGCGCCTTGTAGTCACCGACCTCCTCGCGACAGTAGTCGAGAAGTTCTTGCTGGGTCGCCCGATGGCCTTCCTTGAGCACCACGACGGCCTCTACGACCTGCCCGTAGTGCCGGTTTTCCATGGGATAGGCGGCTGCCTCCAGCACCGCCTCATGGGCCAGCAGGGCGTCATCGATCTCGCGCGGGGCGATGTTCTCGCCGCCCTTGATGATCAGCTCCTTGATGCGGCCCGTGATGAAGAAGAAGCCTTCCTCATCGCGATAGCCAAGGTCGCCGGTGTGCAGCCAACCTTCGTTATCGATGGTGTCTGCTGTGGCCTCGGGATTCTTGTAGTACTCCTTCATGACGTTGTCGCCGCGGACCACGATTTCACCGATCTGGTGGCAGGGCAGTACCTGTCCTGCCGAGTCGAAGACACTGACCTCGTTGCGGTAGGCGATACCGGGGGATCCGTAGCGAGATTCGAAAGGGGGCAAGGGGTTGGACAGGATCTGGGCCGCGGTTTCGGTCAGTCCCATGGTTTCCACCAGGCTGACACCGAAGGTGGTCTCGAAACGGCGGTGGCTCTCCGCCGGCAGTGCCGAAGAGGCAGATCGACCGAAACGCACCTGACGCATGCGCGGATCCTCGCGCAGGTCCTTCGACTCCGGCTTCTCGGCATGCTCCAGCAGGTAGGCGACAATCGTCGGCACGATACTGAACCAGGTGCACTGGTTGTCGAGCAGCCAGTCCCAGAATGCCGAGACACTCAGCTTCTCCGGCAGCACCACACTGCCGCCACTGATCAGTGGCGCCATGATGGTGACCACCTGGGCGTTGATATGGTAAAGCGGCAGAACGCAGAGGGCGCGATCCTTCTGGCACAGCGAGTGGGCCTCGATGGTGCACCTTCCCCCCGCGATCAGATTGGCGTGGGTCAGCACGACGCCCTTGGGCTTGCCTGTTGTGCCCGAGGTATACATCAACAATGCCTTGTCGTCGGGCGCTATCACGGGCAAGGGCGAAGACGCGATACGCTCTTGCTGCCGTGGCCCGTTGCGAGGACAGGCGACCAGAATTTCCTTCTCGCTCCCGTCGAGCAGGCCATCAAGGCGCTGCTCGTAGTGGGGCGATACGATGACAGTGGTGGCATCACAGTGCTCCAGCACGTAGCGCAACTGGGCATCCCCTGCGATGGCGTTCAAGGAGACCGCGACACGACCGCTGGCCATGATCGCCAGCAGCAGTGAGGCGGTCCACAGTCCGTTGTCCATCAGCATGGCCACATGGTCGCCGGGCTGGCAGCCGCGCGCCTGAAGAAGGCTATGCACCCACTCGACGCGCTCCTGGAGTCGGGACATCGAGACCGTCTCGCCAGTGTCGGGACAGATCAGGAAATCAGTGGCGGGTTGGCGTTCACGCTGATGCTTGATGGTGTCTTGAATGGTCATCATCTGGCCGGCCTCTAGAAGGGATTGGCGATGCCGTGCTTGTCGAAAAAACCGGAAAACAGATCCTGGGGCAGAGGGGGAGAGGCCTCGATGGTTCGCACGATGCGGGTCGTGTTGAGGTAGTGGCGGTAGTTCATGTTGTCGGAAATGCTGTTCTTGCCCCAGCTACCGCAGCCCATCGACAAGGAAAACGGAAGGGCGTTGTCGAAGTTGCCACCATTGCCGAAGGCGTGGGCCTGATTGACGATCACCCGGCAGACCGGCATCTCCAGTCCCAGCTTCTCGATGTGCTCATCGGTGGTGCTGTGGATACCGCAGGAGTGCCCCTTGCCCTGGTATTCGAGCAGTTCCCTGGTGATCGCAAAGGCATCCTCGAAGTGTCTGGCCCGGTAGAGGGTCAGCACCGGTGACAGCTTTTCGCCCGAAAAGGGGTAGTCCGCCCCGATGCCGCTTTCTTCCACCAGCAGGATCGAGGCGTCGAGACACGCCGGACGATCGAGCCCCACGGTGCTGGCGATACTGCCGGCATCCCGGGCGATCACGTCACGACTGAGGTTGCCATCCGTCCACATGCGACCTTCGAGAATCCGCTTTTCCTGTTCGGTCAGCAGTACCGCCGCGTGGTCTCGCAGTGCCGAGACCATGCTGTCGTAAACGCTGTCGAGGATGACCAGGCTGTTCTCCGAGCTGCAGCTGGTCGCATTGTCGAAGGTCTTGGAGGCAAGAATCTTGCGCGCGGCATCTGCGATATTGGCGCTTTCATCGATGATGACCGGGACATTGCCTGCCCCGACGCCGATGGCCGGGGTGCCACTGGAATAGGCGGAGCGCACATTGTTCTGGGAGCCGGTGACGACGATCAGGTCGACCAGTTGCATCAAGGCATGGGTGCTCGCCTTGGTCACCGGGTCCGGTAGCAGTTGCACCAGATCCCGGGGGGCTCCGATACGGGCGAGCTCGTCCTGCATGTAGTTCACCAGCCGTTCGCACACGGCGTAGCCCTTGGGCGAGGGAGCCAGCACGATGGCGTTGCGACCCTTGAGTGCGTTGATCGTCTTGTTGGTGGGCGTGGCCGCGGGGTTGGTGGAAGGCACCACGGCGCCGACCACGCCGATCGGGCGGGATATCTCGACGATACCTGTGCTCGGGTCTTCGGAGACGATACCCACGGTGCGCTTGCCCTCGAGGTTGGCCAGCAATCCAAGGGTCTTGCGGTGGTTCTTGGCGATCTTGTCGGAAACCTTGCCAAGCCCGGTGGTGGCCACCGCGAGTTGTGACAGCTCCTCATTTCGCGTGGGCTCCATCAACGCCCAGGCGGCGGCCAGCACGACTTCATCGACTTGCTGCTGGTCGTATTGCTCGAACCTTCGCTGGGCTTCTCGGGCTCGTTCGACAATGGGGGCTACCAGCCGGTAGGCGCTATTGTCGTCAGAAGAATGCTTATGGTTGGTGTTCATGTTGCTACCTCGACGTGTCGATGGGGTAAGCAAGGGCGGCTCCCGGCGGTGCAGGGGAATGAGGCCTGTGTTCCACGCGTCGCTACCCTTGCTTTCGTTGCCGTTGGCCTGAAATCCGCAGAGGTCACGGTGTCTCGAGCTGAGCGAAGAGTTCAGTCAGGTACGCTTGCTGTTGTTTCCACAGCGCCTCGAGGTCGGACGCTTCCATGACACGAAGGGTCGATCCGCCTTCTTTCATCTGCTCGGCGATTCCCTCGTCCTGGAACATGTCGATGAAGTTCGAAGAGAGGTAGTCGACCGTTTCCGCGTCGACCCCTCTGGGAACCATGATCCCCCTGAGGTTGAGGCTGGTGTCGTCGACGTCGTATCCCGCCTCGATAAAGGTGGGCACATCCGGCAGGAAATCGTCGCTTCTTTCGAGATCGGCAATGCCGAGGATCTTGATGCGGTCCTGGTTGCGGAAGGCGTCGGACAAGTTGTTGAATCCCGCCATCACCTGACCACCGACAACAAACCTGAGGGCGTCCACTCCTCCTGAGGTAGGAAGGTACTTCAGGGTCACCTCGGCGCTTTGCTGAAGCTGAAGGGCAGCAATATGGTGTCCGACGTAGAGCCCGGCGCCCGAGACCGTCAACTTTCCAGGATTGGCTCTGGCGTACTCCACCACGTCATCGATGGAATCGAACTCACTGTCCTTGCCGACGATGAGTACGGCAGGGTCTGCGCCCCAGTTTGCAATGGGCTGCAGGTTCTCGATGCTGTAATCGGTGTCGTACATGATCGACTGAGCGATGAAGTGCGGCACGTTATAGGCCGCAATATCGTAGCCATCGGTGGCGCCGGTACTGACAAACTGATTCCAGCCGATCTGTCCGCCTGCACCCGGGCGGTTGATCACCGTGACCGGCTGCCCGAGGTACTCATCGCCCTTCGAGGTGACGATCCTGGCCTGGAAGTCTGTCGCACCACCAGCCGAATAGGCGACCGTCAGATTCAAGGGCTTTTCCGGGAAGTCCGCCAGGCTGGGGAGGGGAGCAAGCAACAGACAGACCGCGAGGGTTGACGCTGTTTGACGCTTTACTGAGGTGGCGTGAATAGTCATTGTTTTATGCCTTCTACAGAAGTAGGCCTTTGGGAAACTGCACCTTTAACAGGGCAGTGAATACGCCGAAGAGCACCGCCAGAAAGCCGGTACCGATGACGATGTTGAGAAGGATCTTTCGGCTCGAGGAAAGCCCGGGCATATAGACGCTACTGATGACGACGAACCCCACCAGGGTGGTGACGTAGAAGCCGAGAATTCGTAGTGCGAGCAGCAGCAGGAAAAAGATGGCAAGCGCCGGGATGATGCTGCCCCAGGGGATGGAGATGGCGCCTTCCTCGGCCTGGCCTGGGGCCAGGATTTCCACCGCGAGCAGCACGACTGCCAGAGTCAGTACGATCAGTGACACCACTCGGGGAAAGCTGTAGCCGTATGCCCCGCCTGCCCAGGAGGCGGCTACCAGGCCAAGTGCAATGATCAGTGCGCCGAGGGCCACCTGACGCGGTTTAGTGAGCATCATGGTTGGCCTCCGGATGTACCTGGACTCGATGATCGGGCGTCGCACGCTGGCGGGTCTTGCGGGCCTGCCAACTGGCGTAGAGGCTGTAGGCCACCGACAGCAGGCACAGCGAGACCAGCAGGATATTGAGCCAGCCACCGAACATGTAACGCAGCATGCCGTCGCCGGCCTGGGCCAGCATCTGACTCTGAAGGAAGTTGGTCTCGGCAATAGGGCCGAGAATGATGCCGAGTACGATGGGCCCGGGGGTGAAGCCGTACTGCATGCCGAAGTACATCAGGGAGCCCATGGACATCATGATGATGACGTCGGAGAAGCTGTTCTGGACGCTGTAGGTGCCGAAGATGGCCAGCGTGGTCACCGCCGCCGCCATGATGTGGCGAGGAATCCGAATGACGTACTTGCCGATCCCGCTGATCCACAGCCCACATACCACCAGCAGGATCTGGCTGATCAGCAGTGCTCCCATGAAGGTCCAGGCGACCGAGGCATGCTGGGTGAACAGGTCTGGTCCTGGAAAGAGGCCTTGAATCAACAGGCCGCCGAGCAGCACCGCGGCGGTGGGGCTGCCCGGTATGCCAAGCGACAGCATGGGCACCAGTGACGCCCCGACCATGGCGTTGTTGGCACTTTCTGCAGCGATGATGCCCTCCGGCTCGCCCTTGCCGAAATTGTCCTTGTTGTGACTGAATTTCTTGCACTGGTCGTAGGCAATCAGCCCGGCAATCTGGCCACCGGCGCCGGGAATGATGCCGACGATGATGCCGGACAGGCTGCCGATCACCAGCGCCTTGACCTTCTTCAGGTTGAAGATGATCGCCTTGATCACGGAGGTGGGTGCCATGTCGAAGCGTTCGCCGCCGTTGGCACCCTTGGCGCCCTCTACCATCTGCAGCACCTGGGGTATCGCAAACAGGCCGATCAGGGCCGGGATGATGGTGATGCCGCCCTGCAGGTGCTCGCTGAAGACGAAGCGTTCGGTGCCGGTCACCGGGTTGAAGCCGATCAGCGAGATCCAGACGCCGATCGCGCCGCCGAGCAAGCCCTTGAGTACCGAGGCGCTGCCCAGAGAGCCGATGACGGTGATGCCGAGGATGGCCGTCCAGAACAGCTCCGGGGGGCCAAACTTCAGCGCCACATTGACCAGGTAAGGGGTCAGGAAGATCAGCACCAGGACCCCCAGCACGCCCCCGACGGCGGAGCTGATAAAGCAGTAGTACAGCGCCTGGGTCGCCTTGCCGGCCTTGGCCATGGGGTGGCCATCCAGCATCGTTGCAATGTTGGCGGGCGCCCCGGGGATGTTGATCAGGATGGCGCTGACCGCGCCCCCGGCGACCGTCGAGGTGTACAGAACGCCGAGCAGGATCAGCCCCGAGGTAGCGTCCATCTTGAAGGTGAAGGGGATCAGTAGCGCCACCGCCATCGTCGGACTGAGCCCCGGCGTCGCCCCCAGAATCAATCCGGCGATCGTGCCGCCGATCAGGATAAGCAGGTTCCAGCCGCTGAGAACCTGCGGAAGGTAATGCAGTAGTTCCACCTTGAGCCTCCCGTGACGCCACAGGGGCGGGCGTCTGTTGTCGTTGTCATTCAGTTGGGATAAGCGCGTTTGCCTTTGGCGTGCTTTCTTTCACCGGCTTGATGGCGGTCGCATCAAGGTTGGTGAGCGTGTAGAGGGACTGGATCAAGTCATTTAACAGATGTACATGAGTTGTATGTCTAGAAGGCTCCCGCGGGACTGTCAACGTATTTTTCCCCCCGAAATGCCGCTGCAATGCAGCAATGGCGGGCCTTTCAGCGGGATGCGGGTGTTCGGCAAAAGGCGCGTGATCGATCCTGCAGGCAAGGGTGCAAGGGGAGCCGAGGGGGGGGCGGGCGAGCGGCGGGAGGCGCTGCAGGGGCTTGGCGGAGTCAACAGGGTGGCACGACGATGGTGTGTTTTTATAAAAAACGAACCGCAGCGTATCAAATAATGAAATTCGTCTTGACTGGGCACGAATCGGCCGCTACCTTTGGATCAAGTTTCGCAAATCGGAACTTATGGTATCGAAAAGCTTGAGGCGACCGATCCGGAGCGGCTCAAGCCAAGACAAGGCCCGAGGCCCTGATGGCCGACGCCGCCAGCATCCGCTTTTGTTCCCTGGAGGAGCCCCATGAGTCACAACGACAACACCAACAAGCGCCAGGTCGTGAAGGGTAAGCAGAAGATGACGCCCTCCGAGGCCTTCGTCGAAACCCTCGTCGCCAATGACGTCACCGACATGTTCGGCATCATGGGCTCGGCCTTCATGGACGCCATGGACATCTTTGCCCCCGCCGGCATTCGTCTGATTCCGGTGGTGCACGAGCAGGGCGCGGCCCACATGGCCGACGGCTATGCCCGTGTTTCCGGCCGCCATGGTGTGGTCATCGGCCAGAACGGCCCCGGCATCTCCAACTGCGTGACCGGCATCGCGGCGGCCTACTGGGCCCACAGCCCGGTGGTCATGATCACCCCGGAAACCGGCACCACCGGTATCGGCCTGGGCGGCTTCCAGGAGTGCAACCAGCTGCCGATGTTCCAGGAGTTCACCAAGTATCAGGGCCACGTCACCCACCCGGCGCGCATGGCCGAGTACACCGGTCGCTGCTTCGAGCGGGCCATGTCGGAGATCGGTCCGACCCAGTTGAACATTCCGCGTGATTACTTCTACGGCGAGATCGAGGCCGAGATTCCCGAGCCGCGTCGCATCGACCGCGGCCCCGGCGGCGCTCAGTCACTGGACGAGGCGGCGGCCCTGCTGGCCGAGGCCAAGTTCCCGGTGATCGTCTCCGGTGGTGGCGTGGTCATGGCCGACGCGGTGGAAGAGTGCAAGGCCCTGGCCGAGCGCCTCGGCGCGCCGGTGGTCAACAGCTACCAGCACAATGACTCCTTCCCCGCCAGCCATCCGCAGTGGTGTGGTCCGCTGGGCTACCAGGGCTCCAAGGCCGGCATGAAGCTGATCTCCCAGGCCGACGTGGTGCTGGCGCTCGGCACCCGTCTCGGGCCCTTCGGTACCCTGCCGCAGCACGGCATGGACTACTGGCCGAAGGACGCCAAGATCATCCAGGTGGACGCCGACCACAAGATGCTCGGCCTGGTGAAGAAGATCTCTGTCGGCATCTGCGGCGACGCCAAGGCTGCCGCGGTCGAGCTGAGCCAGCGCCTCGAGGGCCGTGACCTGGCCTGCGACGCCTCCAAGGACGAGCGTCTTGCCAAGATCAAGGCCGAGAAGGACGCCTGGGAGAAGGAACTCGACGAGTGGACCCACGAGCGTGATCCGTTCAGCCTCGACGCCATCGAGGAAGCCAAGGACGAAAAGCCGTTCTCCGGCGGCGAGTACCTGCACCCGCGTCAGGTGCTGCGCGAACTCGAGAAGGCCATGCCGGAAGACGTGATGGTCTCCACCGATATCGGCAACATCAACTCGGTGGCCCACAGCTACCTGCGCTTCGAGAAGCCGCGCAGCTTCTTCGCCCCGATGAGCTTCGGCAACTGTGGTTACGCCTTGCCGACCATCATCGGTGCCAAGACCGCCGCGCCGCATCGTCCGGCCATCGCCTACGCCGGTGACGGTGCCTGGGGCATGAGCCTGATGGAGACCATGACCGCCGTGCGTCATGGCATCCCGGTCACCGCGGTGGTGTTCCACAACCGCCAGTGGGGCGCCGAGAAGAAGAACCAGGTCGACTTCTACAATCGCCGCTTCGTGGCCGGCGAGCTCGACAACGAGAGCTTCGCCGAGATCGGCCGCGCCATGGGTGCCGAGGGCATCACCGTGGACCGTCTGGAAGACGTGGGCCCGGCGCTGAAGAAGGCGGTGGACATGCAGATGAACGAAGGCAAGACCTGCATCATCGAGATCATGTGTACCCGCGAACTGGGCGACCCCTTCCGCCGTGACGCCCTGAAGAAGCCGGTGCGTCTCTTGGAGAAGTACCAGGACTACGTCTGATACCGGCGGCGAAGGACTCCCCTGTCTGACTCGCCACGCAAGACTCTCTCGTCCGGTATGACGACATTGCCCTGGCCTGGTGCCAGGGCTTTTTTCATTCGCCAGAGGGTGGTAAAGAGCCCCGGCCGAGTGAAGGGATGGGCGGAGTCTCCGATAACAATGACCCCGGGAGAGCTGTTCCGATGAAAGCGCTCAATCATATACGCGACCTGGCCCGCCAGGACCCCAGACGTATCGTGCTGTGCGAGGGCGACGATGCGCGGGTGCTCAAGGCAGGACTGGCGGCAAGCCAGGCCGGCTATGCCCGCATCTTGCTGGTGGGGGAGCGTCAGGCGATCGACGCCCGCGCCGAGGCCGAAGGGCTCGAGCTCGGGGCGATCGAGCTGATCGATCCCGCCGACTCCGAGCACACCGATCGCCTGGCAACGCTCCTGCTTGAACTGCGCGGGCCCAAGGGCATGACGGCCGAGGATGCCGCCCAGCGGGTACGTGAGCCGCTGATCTTTGCCAACCTGATGGTCCGCGACGGCCTGGCCGACGGCTGTGTGGCCGGGGCGGTGCACACCACCGCCGACGTCGTCCGCGCCGCGATCCAGTTGATCGGCAAGGCGCCAGGGGCGAGCCTGGTGTCGAGCTTCTTTCTGATGATGTTGTGCAAGGAGTTCCATAGCCTGAAGGGAGGCATGATCTTCTCTGACTGCGGGCTGGTGGTGGACCCCGACGCCGAGGCGCTGTCGCAGATCGCCATGGCCGCCGCCGACAGCGCCGAGGCGCTGCTCGACGAACCGGCACGGGTGGCGATGCTGTCGTTCTCCACCAGCGGCAGCGCCCACCACGCCTCGGTGGACAAGGTCGTGGAGGCGGCGCGCAAGGTCAAGAACGCGCGCCCGGGCCTGGCCATCGATGAGGACGTGCAGCTCGACGCCGCCATCGTCGCCGAGATCGCCGAGCGCAAGCTGCCGGACTCCAGGGTCAAGGGCAACGCCAATGTGCTGATCTTCCCGGACCTTGAGGCCGGCAATATCGGCTACAAGCTGGCCGAGCGGATCGGCGGCGCCGAGGCCATCGGGCCGCTGCTGCAGGGCCTGGCGCGGCCCGCCAATGACCTCTCGCGGGGCTGCAGCGAAGAGGATATCGTCAACGTGATCGCCGTCACCACGGTCCAGGCCCAGCGCCTGTCGGTGGCGTAACACTCATCTGGCCGGCCGGGAGGGAAGATGACACTGGTACCCGAGGGAATGGAGCTGTCTGGCCTTTTGGCGGTGATACTGATCACCGTTCTGGCAGGCTACCTGCACACGGTGTCCGGGTTCGGTATCGGCATGATCATCATCGGCGTGGCCAGTGGCTTCGAGCTGGTCAGCGTCGCCACCCTGGTGGCGGTGGTCAGTCTGGTGACCCTGGTCAACAGCGCCGTGGCCCTGCCGGGCAAGCTGCATCATCTGGACCGGCGTCATCTGCTGGCGCTGGGGCTCGGCATCGTGCCGTCCATCGGCCTCGGGGTGTGGGCGCTGAACTGGCTGAGCGTCAGCGCCGAGGCGCTGTTGATGCTGATGCTGGGGGCGTTGGTGTTCTATGGCGGGCTCAGCGTGGGCCTGCGGCCGCGCCCACGCGCGGCCGTATCGTCCTCGGCAGGCTTCGCCGCGAATGGCGTCATGACCGGCCTTCTGGCCGGGATGTTCGGCATGCCGGGGCCGCCGGTCATCTACCACTGCTATCGCCAGCCGCTGCCCACCGAGACCATCCGGCTGTTGCTGATCGCCTGCTTCGCCATGACCTCGGGGGTGCGCACCCTGTATGTCGGCGCCGCCGGCGGGCTCGACGCCCAGGTCTGGCTGTTGGCGTTGTGGACCCTGCCGGCGGTGGCGCTGGCCACCTGGGCCGGACGCCGCTATCCGCCGCCCTGCAGCGCCGTGCTGTTGAGACGAGTGGCCATGCTGACGCTGATGGTGATCGGCGTGGGGCTGATGCTCGACGGCAGCCTGGCGCTGTGGACCAGGGCGTGAGGTTTGCACAGATACCACAACGGAACAGGAGTTTGCCCGTGAGAGTCGCCATGGAAGAGGCACCGCTTGGGGTGCTGTGTCTGGATTCTTCCTTTACCAAGCCGCTTGGTCATCTGCGCAACCCCGACACCTTTCGCCACCCGATACGCTACGAGGTGCTGCAGGGCATCGATATTCCCCGCCTGCTGCATGCACCCGGGGATGAGCTGGGCGCGCTGCTGGTGGACCGCGCCAGGCGTCTGGAGCGTGAGGGGGTGTGTGCCATCGCCGGGAGCTGTGGCTTCATGGCGCGCTATCAGGAACGGGTCGCGGCCGCGGTGACGGTGCCGGTGGTATTGTCCAGCCTGACCCTGCTGCCGTGGCTCGCCAGCGTGCACGGTGGCACAGGACGGATCGGCGTGCTGACCGCAGACGCGGGGGCGCTCAAGCGCGCCCACTTCGTCGGCGCTGGCTGGCAAGGGCCTCTGCCGGTGGTGCAGGGGCTCGAAGACGGTGATGAGTTTCGTCAGGTGATCCTGGAAGGTCGACGCGATGACCTGGATCTCGCCGCCATGGCGCAGGAGCTGGCACAGGCAACCCGAAGACTGAAAGCGCAAGCGCCGCTGGACGCGGTAGTGCTGGAGTGTACCGACCTGAGCGCTTTCGTGGAGGTGGTGCGACGGGAGGCGGGCTGCCCGGTCTACGATATTGTGCCGGCACTCGAGCTGATCCTTCGCTCCGCTGCCGGCAGGCAGCAATCGGCGCCGGACCCGCTCGTCACGGGCTGAGCGGCGACAGCGCGCGCCGGTGCCAGGTGTCGAGTCCCTTTTCCAGATAGGGCAGAAACCGCTGGCACTGGCGCGAACTGGTGTGAAAGCGCGAAGTGATCACGGCGATATCGAGGTCGATGGCGGGAACGAAGGGCAGGATCGCCACGGCGCAGTCGCGACGCATCAGAAAGCTCCAGGCCGAGACCGGGTCCACCAGGGCATGGCCGATGCCGGCATTGACCAGGCTGATGGCGGAAGGGAACAGGTGGGTTTCGGCGGCGATCTGCCAGTCGGCGCCGGCCTGTCTGAGCGCCTGCTTCAACTTGAGTGTGCTCTGGTGGTGCTCGTCCAGGGTCACCAGAGCCTTGCCGTCAAGATCCGCCGCCTCTACCTGAGCAAGGCCCGCCAGCGGGCTGTGGCGCGGTACCGCCAGGTGCATGCGCAGGGACAGGTGGCGGGCATCGAGGTCGTTAAGGTCATCCTGGCGTTCGATCACGCCGACATCGAACTGGCCCTCGGCCACCCAGTCCCGGATCTTGCGCGAGCTGAAGGTCTGCAACGACAGCCGGGTATCGGGATAGTCGGCCAGGTACTCGGCCATGATCCCGGGCATGGCGGTGGGCGAGAGCCCCGGCATGCAGCCCAGGATCAGCTTGCCCGCGCGGCCCTGGCGCAGGCCATCGGCGAGTTCGTCCAGATGTGATACCGACGCCAGTACCTTGTCGACCCCCTCCATCAGATAGCGGGCCTCGGGGGTCAGCTCGGTGCCGTAGTTGTTGCGGCGAAACAGCAAGAACCCCACCTCCTGCTCGAGATTGGCGATGGCCGAACTGACCGCCGGCTGGCTGAGTTCCAGACGACGGGCGGCCTTCGACAGGCTGCCGGTGTGCACAACCTCACGAAATATCTGGAGCTGGCGAAGCTGGTGACGAACCTTCATGGGCGTCCCTCCGGGCGCCCTCGGGAAGTGAGCGAGCGCCTCTAAATTATATTTATGGTTTCATAGTTATCTCAAAGTTGTCTTTATGGCAATGGCGGTCGATGCTGAAACCACCCCCAACAACCATAACGAGGGTAGTTTCATGAATCCCTTCGACCTCGGCGGTCTGCTTCTGTATTTCGCGATACTGATCTACATCGGCTATCGCAGCGCCAAGAAGGTCTCCGGCAGCGCGGACTTTGCGGTGGCCGGCAACAAGATCATCTGGCCGGTGCTGTTCGCCACCCTGGCGGCTTCCTTCCTCGGCGGCGGCGCCTCCATGGGGCGTGCCGGCAAGTCCTTCGACGAAGGCTACGCCTTCATGGTCGCCGCCTCGGCCTTCCCCCTGGCCACGGTACTGGCGGGTCTGTTCATCGCCCCCCGGCTCAAGCGCTACGTCAACGCCCAGACCGTAGGCGACATCATGGCGCAGCACTTCGGTGCCAGCGCGCGACTGTTCACCGGCATCTTTTCGCTGGTGTTCTGCATCGGCATCCTCGGCGCCCAGGCCCTGGCGGTGGGCACCGTGTTCCACGCCATCCTCGGTATCGAGGTCTCCACCGGCATCCTGATCGGCATGGCGGTGGTGCTGTTGTATTCCACCGTGGGTGGCATGTGGGCGGTGATCCAGACCGACGTGGTGCAGTTTCTGATGCTGGCGGTGTTCCTGCCGGTGACTATGCTGATCGGCATCCATGATCTGGGCGGCCCCCAGGCGCTGGTGGAGCGGTTGCCCGAGGGCCACTTCAGCCTGATGGGCGACTATTCGGTGGGCATGTTCCTGTCTATCTTCATCGCCTTTCTGCTCGGCGAGACCCTGGTGCCGCCCTACACCCAGCGCGCCCTGTCGGCCCCTGACTCGCGCCACGCTCGTATCGGCTATTCGGTGGCCGGCGGCTTCGGCTTCCTGTTCTATCTGGTCAGCGCCACCATCGGGCTGGTCGCGCTGGTGCTCTATCCGACCATCTCGCCCGACCAGGCGATGCCGACCCTGATCCGCGACGCCCTGCCGGTGGGCATCACCGGACTGGTGCTGGCCTCGCTCCTGGCCGTGGTGATGTCCACCGCCGACTCCTACCTCAACTCGGCGGCGGTGATCTTCGTCGGTGACATCTACAAACCCTTTATCGAGCCTGACGTCAGCGAGAAGAAGCGGCTGTGGATCGAGCGACTGGTCAACCTGCTGATTGGCCTCGGCGCGGTGGTCTTCGCCCTCTACGCCACCTCGATCATCGATGCGCTGCTGCTCAGCTACGCGCTGTGGGCGCCGACCATTCTGCTGCCCTTCGTGTTCGCGGTGCTGTTCGATCTGCGCTGCACCCGCTCGGCGGTCGCCGCCATGCTCGCCGGCGCCCTGGTGACCATCCTGTGGAAGTGGGGCCCGTTCGACCTGCAGGCGGCGACCGGTCTGACCGCGCTGATCGCCGGCGTCATCGCCAATGTGCTGGTGTTTGTACTGGTCTACCGACTGTTCCGCTCGGTCCCCGACGCCCCTGTCACCGCCAAGGCTCAGTGAAGGAGATTCCCATGACCTTGTACGCTCTTGCTCTGTATACCGTCAGTGCCGTCAGCATCCTCACCGCGGTGGGGGTGGGTATCGCCTCCTGGCGCTTCTACCGCGACAACTGAACCCCACGATATCGCCCACAAGACGCGGCTGGCCCCAAGCACGGGCCGGCCGCCCTCGTCCAACAGGAGACTGTGCATGAATACCATCGCCGTCGTGGGTGCCGGCATCGTCGGGCTGGCCGTGGCGCGTTCGCTGGCGGGACGTGGCCACCGGGTACAGCTTTTTGACCCGGGCCCGCCTGGGGAGGGCACCTCCTTCGGCAACGCCGGCCTGATCGCCAACTACGCCACCTCGCCCATGGCCAGTATCGATACCTTGAGGCAACTGCCTGGAGAGCTGTGTCGGCGTGACGCCTCGCTGTCTGTTGACCCTCGCTATCTGGCCCGCCTGGCGGGCTTTGGTCCGCGCTTTCTCAAGGCGGCGACGCCGTCGCGTTTCGCCCGCCACAAGTCGGATCTGGTGGCGCTGATTCAGGATGCGGTCAAGGCTCAGCACGCGTTGCTGGAGTCGCTCGAGGCGCCGGATCTGTACGCCGACACCGGCTGTCTGCAACTCGCCCGCCAAGGCGACCCGCTGGCCGCGACCCTGGAGGCGTCGGCCCGTGCCAAGCGGGCCGATGGGGTGGCCTGTGAGGCGCTTACGGCGCAGGAGGTGCGCGATCTGGAACCCACGATCCATCCCGCGGATCTCGTCGGCGGCCTGTACTTCCCCGAGACGCGCCACCTCAAGGATTCCCTGGCGGTGAGCCGAGCCCTGTGGCAGCGCCTGGCAGGCGAGGGCGTGGTGCAGCATGGTGCCCGCATCAGGGGGTTGGTGCCGCTGGCCGCGGGGGGCTGGCGCCTGATCGGTGAGAAGGGCGAGAACGGCGAGTCCCGTGAGTACCAGGCCGACCAGGTCGTGCTGTGCGCGGGCATCGCCAATGATGCCCTGCTCAAGTCGCTCGGCGTGTCGCTGCCGGTGGTGAGCGAGCGCGGCTACCACGTGCGGCTTGAAACGCCGCTTTCGCTGTCGCGCCCGGTGGGCTGGCTGGCCCGCCACTTCTATGCCACCCCCATGCATGGCGGCGTTCGCCTGGCGGGCACCACCGAGTTTACCGCTCCTGACCGCGCCGCCGACGAGCGCCGCTGGGAAAGGCTCAAGGGCTGGGGGGAAGCGCTGTTCGGACGGCCCCTGAGCCTGGCGGAGCGCTGGATGGGCGTGCGCCACTCGACACCGGACGGCCTGCCGGTGGTAGGGCAGGTAACGGGCAGAAAAGGGCTCTTCGTGGCCTACGGCCACGGCCACCTGGGGCTGACCCAGTCCGCCCACACCGGCGAATTGATCGCGGCCATGATCCACGGCGAAGCCCTGCCTGACTACGTCGCCAGCTTGTCCCCTGCCCGGTTCTAGTAGCGACGCCTCGACAACATCAGCTCCACCACTTCGTCGAGCAGGGCGTTGTCGAGGGTCTGGTCCAGGGCGATGACCCGGTGGCGGGCGTAGTAGGGACTCAGGTCCAGGCCGACGCCGAGGCCGATGATATCGATGGGGCCGGGGCGACGGCCGTTGCCGCCGCCGAAGGTTGCGACCACCGAGCGCAGGTGGTTGTCGAGGTAGTGGCGGTCGTTGGCCAGGTTGGTGGCGCTGTCCGAGGGGCTGCCGTCGGAGATCACCACCAGCAGGCGGCGATTGACGTCTGCCGCCATCAGGCGCTGGCAGGCCCACTCGACCGCTTCACCGTCTATCCCTTCCTTGTACAGGTCGGCCTTGAGCAGGGCGGCAAAGCGCTTTCGCGCGCGTCGCCACGGCTGCTGGGCGTCCTTGAAGATCAGATGGCGCGCCTCGTTAAGCCGTCCCGGCGTGGCGGGGCGCCCGGCCTTGAGCCAGTCGCGCTGGGCTCGGCCGCCGTTCCAGGCGGCGGTGGTGAAGCCCAGCACCTCGCTGTCGACACCGGCCATGTCCAGCGCCCGGGTCAACAGCTCGACCAGCATGGCGATGGACTCGCCGTGGGCCTTCATCGAGCCGGAGCAATCGATCAGCAGGGTGACCTGGGCGTCACTGACCGGACGGTAGCGCTCGCGCCGAAAGACGCGCCGCTCCTGAGGGGAGGAGACGATCTGGGACAGTCGGCGGCCGTCGATGACGCCGCTTTCCTCGCCGTCCTGCCAGCCATCGCGATCGGCCACCGACAGGTGGCGACGAAACTGGCGGGCCAGACGACGCACATTGACCTTCTGGGCGTGCAGGCGCTCGTCCAGGCGCGACCGGTACTCTTCCAACTGGGCCTGACGCACCAGGCTGTCGGCCTCGCGCTCGCTGTCGTAGGCGGTGGTGAAGGCGCGATAACGATTGGCGCCGTCGGCTAGGGTGCGGCTCTGGCCGGTGGCGGCCAGGGGCACCTCGTCGTCGAGTTCGTCCTCGCTGTCGAGCAGCAGTGCCAGCGCCCGGCGTGGGTCCTTGGCTTCGTCCTCGCGCTCGCCCTGGGGCTCGTAACCTTCGAGCTGGGCAGCGATCCAGTCGGCGATGTCGCGGGCGTGACGCTGGAATCCTTGCTGGTCGTGGCGCTCGCGCCGCAGTCCTGCCAGGGCGTGGCCCAGCGCCGGTACGATATTGGCGCGGGTCGCTTCCAGCAAGTCCTCGAATTCCTCGAGCATGGGCGCCGCCATCAGCCGTGACCGGCTGATCTGGATCACGCAGAACAGCAACAGGCCCAGCGCGCTCTCGGTGAGCTGGGCGTGGTGATAGTCCAGCGACCAGCGCTCGAAGCGTGCTTTCAGGTTGCGCGCCATGCCTGGGGCTGGCCCGTCCAGCAGGGCCTCGACCCGACACTGCTCGAGCCAGTCGTAGATCAGTCGCGGCTCGGGTTCCTCGGGGCGCAGGCGCTGGTGCAGCCGGTCGTCGCTGAAGCGCTGGCGCAATGCCAGGGCGTCGCTGACGGCGCGATAGTCGGCGAGCGACAGGCAGTCCTCGGCGAGCTTGAGGTGAGGCGCGCGCAGGGCCACCCGGGAC
>NZ_JAMXRY010000057.1:0-32549 GCF_024124525.1 Halomonas sp. OfavH-34-E
GCCACCGGCACGCCCAGCGGCGCGGTGACGAAGAACGCCACCAGCAGCGTCGCCAGCACCGGGAAGGCGGCGCGGAACACCAGCGGGTCGCGGATGGCGTGGCTTGGCGCCTCTAGGCGTTCGACGTCGTACTGCTCGGGTATATCGCTGCGGAACATCCAGGTCAGCACCAGCAGGGTCGCCCCCAGCGAGACCAGATCCACCGGCACCATCACCATGGCGTAGTGGTTGAACGAAATATCGAAGAAGTTCGCGCTGACGATATTGACCAGGTTGGAGATGATCAGCGGCAGGCTGGTGGAGTCGGCGACGAAGCCGGTGGCGATGATGAAGGCCAGCGACGACTGGGGCGAGAACTTCAGGCGCAGCAGGATCGCCATGACGATGGGGGTCAGCAGCAGCGCAGCCCCGTCATTGGCGAAGAAGGCCGCGATCACCGCCCCCAGCAGCACGATCAGCGGAAACAGGCGGCGTCCGTTGCCACCGCCCCAGCGCGCCACATGCAGCGCCGCCCAGGAGAAGAACCCGGCCTCGTCGAGGATCAAGGAGATCAGGATCAGGGCGACGAAGGTGAAGGTCGCGTCCCACACGATGTCCCACACCACCAGCACATCGGGCAATTGCACCACCCCGACGGCCAGGGCCACCGCAGCGCCCCCCAGGGCGCTGGTACCGATACCTAGGCCCTTTGGCTGCCAGATCACCAGCACCAGGGTCACGACGAAGATGGCGAATGCCAGCATGGAAAACTCCCTGTCAGAGACTGTCCTGATTGACCCGCGAAGACACCTGCTCGGCGCTTTCGACCCGCTCGGAGTAGCGCTGGGTCAGGTAACCGTCACGGCCACGGTTGAGCCAGGTGAACTTCATCAGCTCCTCGCACACGTCGACCACGCGCAGATACAGCGGGGACAAGCGCATCCGGCCCGCCTCGTTGAACTCGTTGAAGGCCTTGGGTACCGACGATTGATTGGGGATGGTCAGCATGCGCATCCAGCGCCCCAGCTGGCGCATCTGGTTCACCGTGTTGAAGCTCTGGCTGCCGCCACACACCTGCATCAGCGCCAGGGTCTTGCCCTGGGTCGGGCGTACCCCACCGAGCGACAGCGGGATCCAATCGATCTGGGCCTTCATCACCGCCGTCATCGCACCGTGGCGCTCGGGGCTGACCCACAGCATGCCCTCGGCCCAGCTCGCCAGATCGCGCAGCTCGGCGACCTTGGGGTGGTCGGCCTCGGCGCCATCGGGCAGCGGCAGCCCCTGGGGCGAGAAGGTACGCACCTCGGCACCGAAGGCCGCGAGCAAACGCCCGGCCTCCTCGGCCAAGAGCCGCGAGTAGGAGCGCTCGCGCAGCGAGCCGTACAGCACCAGGATGCGGGGTGCATGGCGTGGTGCGCTGGGCGGGGCCAGCTCGTCCACGGCGATGGGCCGCCACAGCTCCGGGTCGATGTTGGGCAAGTCCTTGAGCAGGGTATCGGGGGTCATGTGCGGTTTGCCTCCAGCGTGACGGTTTCGCCATTTTCCTTGGTAAAGCTGTCGCCCTCGATGGCCGACAGCGGCGCCTCGACCAGCTCCAGTACCCGCTCGGAGGGACGGCACAGCGCCGCGCCCCTGGCGGTCACCACGATGGGTCGGTTGATCAGGATCGGGTGGGCCATCATGGCGTCGATCAAGGCCTCGTCGTCGAGGCTGTCATCGCCGAGGCCCAGCTCATCGTAGGGCGTGCCCTTCTGGCGCAGCAGTGCCCTGGGCGTGATGCCCATGGCCTCGATCAGCTCGACCAGGCGCTCACGGCTGGGCGGCGTCTTCAGGTATTCGATGACCTCGGGCGATTCGCCGGAGGCCTCGAGCATGGCCAGCACGTTGCGCGAGGTGCCGCAGGCCGGGTTGTGGTAGATCAGCGTCATGGGGTCTCCGGGAGGCGCTCTTGGCTATCGAGGCTGTCGTCACTATCGAGGTTACCGTGGCTCAGCGGGTCCTGGTGTCGTCACCGGTGGCGGGGCCCAGCAGGTCGGCCAGGGGGTTGCACACCTCCGGCCGGCTGGCGCAGCAGTCGCGCACCAGAAAGTCGAGGGTGGCCACCATGTGCGCCAGGTCCGCCCGATAGACGATGGAGCGGCTTTCCCGGCGCTGGCTGACCAGCCCCGCCCGGCTGAGCACGCCAAGGTGGGCCGACAGGGTGTTGTGGGGCACCTCCAGGCGGCGGGCCAGCTCGCCGGCAGGCAGGCCTTCGGGCTCGTGGCGCACCAGCAGGCGAAAGGCGGCGAGCCGGGTGGGCTGAGACAGCGCAGCGAAGGTGTCGAGGGTCGGTTGCAGATCGTCTTTGTCCATATGTCCGGAATTATGGACATATTGATGTGCGGGTCAAGTACTTCTTGATCCAGGGCATCTCGCTTGCCGTCACCCTGGCCAAGAACGACAAAGCGGCGACGTCCAGCAAGGACGCGCCGCTTTTTGGTTGAGGGGGCTGTCACACGACGACGGTCGAGTCGTGCTACCTGCGCGCTATACCAGCGCTACATCGACCCTACATATAGTTGAACAGCGACAGGTCGCGGATGCCGATAAAGGCCTGCTGGGCGGCCTGCATGCCCACCTGACGCATGCTGTACTCGGAGATTGCCTGGTTGTAGTCCAGATCGACCAGATCCGACATGGTCTGGGCGTAGTTGAGCTCGCGGTTGCCGCTCACCGAGTCGATGACGTCGAGCTCGTTGAGCCGCGCGCCGACCGAGGCCCGCTTGGTCAACACGTTGTCGAGACTGGCGTCCAGCTCGCGCATGGCGCCGTTCAGGGTGTTATGCAGCGTCGCCTGCTTTGCGGGGGTGTCGGCGGGGGCTTCCAGCACCGCCAGCACCTTCTCGAAGGTGGTGAAGACGTTGGTGTTCATGGTGTCGGCGGGGCCGAAGGTCACGCTGTCGCCGGTCGCAGGCGCGCCTTCAAGCTCCAGGCGCAGGCCACCCACCTCGACGCTGGTGCCTTCAGGGTCGTAGGGCTGATCTTCCAGGGCCGCTCCGGCGCTGACCCAGGAGCCATCGTCTTGTTCGACCTTGACGCTGTAGGTGGGAGCGTCGTCGGTACCACCGAACTCCACCTGGTAACGCTTGCCGTAGCCGGCGTCGCTGTTGTCGACCACATCGGGGCCGGCAAAGGTCACACTGCCGCTGTTGTCACCCTGCTCGGCCACGTAGCCCGCGCCGCTGGGCACGCTGGTGAAGATGTCGGCGCCGGTATCCCCCACCGACATAAGTCGCGAGGCGTCCACCTGCTGCTCGCGCACCTTGTCACCGCCCACGTACTCGATGCCGTTGCCGCTGTCGGTGAAGGGCTCGGCGCCATCGGCGTAGCCACCGAACAGGTAGCGACCGTTGCCGTCGGTGGCGTTGGCCTGACCGATCAGCGTCTCGTAGACGCCGCGCAGTTCACTGGCGATGGACTGCCGGTCGGCATCGCTCAAGGTGTCGTTGGAGGCCTGGATCACCAGCGCCTTGGCGCTGGCCAGGGCGTCGCTTGCGCTGTTGAGCACGCTTTCTTCCTGGGACAGGGCGTTGCGCGCGCTGACCCGGGCGTCGGTGTACTGCTGGGTCACCGCCTGGGCCTGGCTGACCGCCACCGCCCGGGACGCCGCCTGGGGGTCATCGGAGGGATTGACCACCCGCTTGCCGCTGGCGAGCTGCTGACTCAGGTGAAGAAACTCGGACTGCTGACGGTTGAGCGAGCTGACGCTCTGGTCGTACATGGTGACGGTGCTGATACGCATGCTCTGCTCTCCTTAGCCGCGCAGTCCGAGGATGGTGTCGACCACCGAGGTGGCGGTGTCGATGACCTTGGCGTTGGCCTGGTAGTACTGCTGATAGCGGATCAGGTTGGCCGCTTCCTCGTCCAGGTTGACCCCGGACTCGGACAGCTTCACCGCGCTCAACTGCTCGGTCAGCCCCTGCTGGGCCGCCAGATTGACCTGCACCACGTTGGTACGGTTACCCACGTCTCCGACCAGCGAGGCGTAGGCCTGGCTCAGGGTGGCGCTGCCGCCCACGCTCATCTTGTCCTGCAGCCCCTGCAGGGCCAGGGCGTTCTCGTTGTCGCCGCTGGCGCCGGTTTCCCCGGCGGCGGCGATCTTGTCGGGATCACTGATGGCGGTGTCGAAGCCACCCGCGGCGCGGCGCACCGGCTGCACCTCGAAGCGATCGCCGTCGGCCAGGGCGCTGGGGTCATCGATGCCGAGCGTCACGCCGCCAAAGGTCAGGGTGTTCTCGGTGGCGTCGAAGCTCGCGTCCACCGCCTCGCCGGTGTCCTTGCGGGTGACCTCGAAGGTCGGCGGCGAGGCCGAAGCGTCGCTGACCTTGACCTCGTAGTCGGCCGCCTCGAGGTCTTCGATCTTGTCGATGTTGAAGCTCGCGGTGACCGTGGCGCCGCCGCTGTTGGCGTCGTTGGCAAAGACCCGCGGTTTGCCGATGTCGAACATGTCGCCACCGCTCTTGCCATCCAGATCGTAGCCCTCGGCGTGCTGGGTATTGAAGGCGACCGCCATGGACACCGCCAGCTGGCCGATCTGGTTCTGGGTGCGATCCAGGGTCTCGGAACGGAACTGGATCAGCCCACCGAGCGAGCCGCCCTGGAGGCTGTCCTCGTCGAGTCGCTGCAGGCCGCCGCCGGGGTCCTGGTAGCCCACCACCACCCGCTGGGGATCATTGGCCGAGGCCACCGCCTTCAACTGGTAGGACTCGGTGCCGGCCACCAGCGGCTGTCCGCCGGGCAGGCTGACCCGATAGGAAGAACCGTCCTGCACCGTCAGCTCCACCCCGATACGCTCGCTCATCTCGGTGACCAGCTGGTCACGCTGGTTGAGCAGCGCATTGGGGGCCTCGCCGGTCTTGGCCTTGGCCAGGGAAATCTCGCGGTTGAGCGAGGCCAACTGCTCGCTCTGGTTGTTGATCTGGGTGATCTCGTCACGGATCTGGCTGTTGATGCCGTCCTGCATATCCTGCAGGTAGCTGTCGAAGGCGCGGAACTGGGCGCTCAGGGTGTCCGCCGCGCCCAGCACGCCCTGGCGGGCGGCAGGGTCCGAGGGGGCCGAGGCCAGGTCTTCCAGCGACGAGAAGAAGTTCTGCATCAGCGGTGCCAGACCGGCGTCCTGATCGGCCAGCAGGCTGTCGATCTGGTTGATCTGGGTCTGGTAGGCGTCCAGCGCCGAGCTAGAGCTCACCGCACCATTGAGCTGGTCGGCCACGTACTGGTTGAACTGACGCTCGATGTCGTTGACCTGGACGCCCTGGGTCCCGCCGCTGCCCTCGCCCAGCACCGTGATCTCGCGGTTGTAGCCCGGTGTATAGACGTTGCTGATGTTGTTGCTGGTGGTGGTCAGGGCGTTCTGGGCGGCATTCAGGCCGCTCAAGCCGATGGAGAACATGCTCATGGTGGAATTCCTTTCGCCGATAGCCTGTTTATCGGCCGAATGGCCGCTGGCTTGAGAGCCTCGGTGCCGCAAAAACCATTAATTTTCCGAGCGACTAGGCGCTGTCCGAAAAGTCGACGAGCGAAGGTTAGACAAGGCAAAAATCGGTGAGAAAGCGCAGTTTACGGGGTGTAAATGAGCATTTTGATCCGATTTTTAACGCCGTATTACCGAGCGCAGGCACTTTTCAGACAAGCCCTAGAAGACCTGGGTGGGGTTGGCGCTTATATCCGCCCTGGCCAGCCAGTCGCTGCCACGCTCACCCGCGGTGGCACCCGCATCCACCTTCTCGGCGGCACCGGTAGGCGATGCGCCGACATTCGCGGGTCGAGCCTCGCCGGCCGCCACGCGGGTGGCGCCTGCGCCGTCATCGATCGGGCCGAAGGTGTGCATCACCGCGATCAGCTTGGCGGCGTAGGCCGGGTCGGTGGCGTAGCCGCCCCGCTGCAGCGCGTGGGCCGCGGCCTCGGCGTCCGGCGCGGTGGTGACCTCGGCGTAGCGGGCGTTGTTGCTGATCAGCCTGGCGTAGTCGGTGAAGGCTTCCTCGAAGGAGCCGTAGACCCGGAAGTCATCGCGAATACGCTGGCGTTGGCCGTCTTCCACCTCATGGGTGGTAATACGGGTGGTGGGGCCGTCCCAACTGCTGCCGGCCTTGATGCCGAACAGGTTGTGACTGTTGTTGCCGTCGGCGGTGGCGATCTCGTGGCGGCCCCAGCCGGTCTCCAGCGCCGCCTGGGCCAGGATCAATTCCGCCGGCACGCCGGAGGCGCGGCTGGCGGCCTGGGCCGGGGCGGCCAGCTTGTCGAGGAAGGCCTGGACGTGGGCCGGGGTGTCGCGGGCCTCGCGTCCGCTGATGCGCTCTTCGGCCTGGGCGGTGGTCATGCCCTGGCTGACGGCGCCCAGCTCGTCGAGGAAGTTGGTCGGCGCCTCGACCTCGCTGTCTGCCGGCGCGTCCGCTCTCAGGGCGTTGGACAGCGGACGCGGCGTGCCACGGGGAATCCCCGCGATCAATGCCTCGACATCCTTGGCCTGGCTGGCCTCGGGGCCACGTAGCTGGGCCATGAGCTGGTCGGCCAGGCCGATGCCGCGGCTGGCCATGGTCTGGGACCACTGCTGGTCGAGCAGCGTCTGGTAGAACTGGGTCTGCTTCGAGTCGGTCAGGCCAGAAGACGGCACGGCGTCGCGCATGCTCTTCATCATCATGTTGATGAACATCGCCTCGAACTGGCGCGCCGCCTCCGCCGCCGCCGCCGGGTCCTGCTGGCGGGCGCTGGTCTTGAGTCGCGCCAGCCCCTGCATGTCCAGCGCGAAGCCGGCCTGGCCGACGCTGCCGGTGGCCCGGCTGGCGCCGGACAGGGCAGAACCCGAGAGGCCTGTTGTGGGCCCCGAAGCCAGCCCTGTTGTGGGCCCCGAAGCCAGCCCTGTCATGGGCCCAGATGAAAGATCAGAGATAGCCATCAGATGATCTCCAGCTCGGCTCTGAGCGATCCCGCGGCCTTGAGCGCCTCGAGGATCGACATCAGGTCGTTGGGGGTCGCGCCGAGGGCGTTGAGGGCGTCCACCACGTCGAGCAGATTGGCGCCTTCGACCACCTGCAGGGTGCCCTGACCCTCGTCGATGGTGATATCGGAGTCCGGTACCACCGTGGTCTCGCCGCCACGGCTGAAGGGCGCCGGCTGGCTGACGCCGAAGGCGGTGTCGATGACGATGGACAGGTTGCCGTGAGCCACGGCGGCGCGCTTTAGCGTCACGCTGCCGTTGAGCACGATGGAGCCGGTGCGCGAATTCAGCACCACCTTGGCCCGGGCCGGCATCGGGGTGACGTCGACGTTCTCGACACGGGCCATGAAGTTGACCCGGGAGTTGGCGTTGGTCGGCCCGTTCAGGGCGATGACCCCGCCGTTTCTGGCCGAGGCCACCGGGTAGTCGAAGGTGTCGTTGATCGCACGGACCACGCGCTCGGCGGTACCGAAGTCGGCCTGGTTGAGCTGCAGTTCCAGCACGCCGTCACGGCTGCCCAGCGCCAGCGGCACCGTCTGCTCGACCATGGCGCCACCGGCGATGCGCCCGGCCGCCTGGTGGCTGATCTGCACGCTGGAGCCGGCGGACTCGGCGCCGGCGCCGTTGATCAACAGGTTGCCCTGGGCCAGGGCGTAGACGTCGCCATCGGCGCCCTTCAATGGCGTCATCAACAGGGTACCGCCGCGCAGGCTGCGGGCATTACCGATGGAAGACACCACCACGTCGAGGCGCTGGCCGGGCTGGGCGAACGGAGGAAGGTCCGCGGTGACCATCACCGCCGCCACGTTGCGCAACTGCATGTTGGTGCCCGGCGGCACGGTGATGCCGAGCTGGGACAGCATGTTGTTGAGGCTCTGGCCGGTGAACGGCGCCTGCATGGTCTGGTCACCGGAGCCGTCCAGGCCCACCACCAGGCCGTAGCCCACCAGCTGGTTGTCGCGCACCCCGGCGAAGCTGGCCAGGTCGCGGACCTTCTCGGCGCGAGCCAGGTGGGAGAAGGCCGACAGCGCGATCAGCAACACCAGCATCAGGCTGCCGAGGGTCAGGGTGGGGCGACGGGAGACAGGGTTTCTCATCATGCTCGGCCTAGAAGGGGGAAACGTTCAGGAAGAACCGCTGCATCCAGCCCATGTGCTGCGCCTCGTTGATGTAGCCGTTGCCCACGTACTCGATGCGCGCATCGGCCACCGCCGTGGACGGCACGGTGTTCTGGGTGGTGATGAAACGCGGATTGACCACCCCGCCGAAGCGGATGAACTCGGTGCCCTGGTTGATCGCGATCTGCTTCTCGCCGCGCACCCTGAGGTTGCCGTTGTTCATCACCTCGATCACCGAGACGGTAATGGTGCCGGTAAAGGAGTTATTGGCCTCGGAGCCACCGCCGCCCTCGAAATCTGTATCGCCGTCGATCTCGAAGCCGTAGTCCATCAGTTCCTCCAGGCCTTCCGGCACCTGGGAGAAGGTCAGGCTGGAGCCGCCGTCACGGTCGGCGTTGGAGCGGGAGTTCTTGCTGGCGCTGACCTCTTCGTCCAGCACGATGGTCAGGATGTCGCCGACGCTGCGCGGACGACGATCCTCGAACAGCGGCTGGTAGCCCCGGGCCTTCTGGAAGATCGAACCATTGGCCACCGGCAGCGGCCGATCGGGGATCTCGATCTGCTCCTGCTCGCCCACCACCGAGGCGTGGGGAATCTGGGCGCAGCCGGCAAGCGTCAGCAGCACCAGGGCCAGCGTCAGCGTCGCCAGGCGCAGAACAGCATGAGCCCCACCGTGTGGCGCGCCAGATGATGAGGTCGTGTCAGGGTGCATGGCCGTCTCCAGTGCCACCGCAGAATTTATTATCAGAGTCGTGACTAGGCGCTATCCGAAAAGGGTCGATGAGCGCAGGCACTTTTCAGACAAGCCCTAGAGTTGTGCCAGGCGTGCCAGCATCTCATCACTGGTCTGCACCGCCTTGGAGTTGATCTCGTAGGCGCGCTGGGTCTGGATCATGCTGACCATCTCCTCCACCACGTTGACGTTGGAGGTCTCCACATAGCCCTGCAGCAGTCGGCCGGCACCGTTCATGCCCGGCATCAGTTCGTTGCGCGGCCCGGACGAGCTGGTCTCGAGGTACAGGTTGCCGCCGATGGACTGAAGGCCGGTGGCGTTGACGAAGGTGGAAATGGTGATCTGGCCCACCTCGTCGGACTCGCTGGTACCGGGCTGGGTCACCGAGACCACGCCGTCCTCGCCGATGTCCACCGACAGGGCGTTGTCGGGGATGATGATGGCCGGCTCCAGCGGGTAGCCGTTGGCGGTGACCATCTGGCCGTTCTCGTCGAGCTGGAAGCTGCCGTCACGGGTGAAGGCGGTGGTACCGTCGGGCATCAGCACCTGGAAGAAGCCCTTGCCGTTGATCGCCAGATCACGCGAGTTCTCGGTGGCCTCGAGCCCACCCTGGGTGTGCAGGCGCTCGGTGGCCACCGGACGCACGCCGGAACCGATCTGCATGCCCGAGGGCAGGCGGTCCTGGACGTTGTTCTGGGCGCCGGGCTGGCGCATGTTCTGGTACAGAAGGTCCTCGAACACCGCCCGGGACTGTTTGAAGCCGTTGGTCGAGACGTTGGCCAGGTTGTTGGAAATCACGTCCAGCTGGACCTGCTGGGATTCGAGTCCGGTCTTGGCCGTCCACAGCGACTTGATCATCGTTCTTCTCTCCCTCGGTCAGGAGGCTCCCCTGACCGCTCAATAATTCGGCCCTGGCCGTCGGTTGAAGGGGTCAGCCGTTCAACGACAGCAGGCTGTTGGCCTTCTGGGCGTTCTCGTCGGCGGTGCTGATCATCTTGGTCTGCAGCTCGTAGCGCCGCGCCACATCGATCATCGCCACCATGGACTCCACCGGATTGACGTTGCTGCCCTCCAGCGCCCCGCTGACCACCCGTACCTGGTCGGAGGCCGCCAGGGCGGCAGGCTCGCCATTCTCTCCGATGGAGCGAAACAGACCGTCGCCGCCACGGGTCAGCTCGCCGGGCTGCGGCTCGACCAGCTTGAGCCGGCCGATCTCGGCCAGGGCGTCGGGGTCCTGGCCCATGCCGATGGCGCTGATGGTGCCGTCGGCGCCGAGGAACAGCTCGGCCTCCAGCGGCACCTGGATCGGTCCGCCCTCGCCGATCACCGGGCGCCCAACCGAGGTCAGCAGGCCGTTGCCGTCCACCTGCAGGTCGCCGCGACGGGTATAGGCCTCGCTGCCGTCGTCGCTTTCCACCGCGAAGAAGCCGTCACCGTCGATGGCCACGTCCAGGGTGCGACCGGTACGGGTGATGGCTCCGGGGGAAAAGTCCGCTCCCGGGGTCGAGGCGGCGGTGGACACCCGGGTGTCGAGACGCGCCTCGCCCTCGACCGGCACCGCGCGCATGGCGTGAAGCTGGGCGCGAAAGCCCGTGGTCGAGGCGTTGGCCAGGTTGTGGCTGACCACCGACTGCTGCTCCATGGTCTGGCGTGCGCCGCTCATGGCGGTATAGAGCATGCGATCCATCTACGACTCCCCTGGAAGGTGTGAGAGGCCGCCGCCCGAGGCAGCGGCCGGCGTGGTCATCAGCGCAGGTTGATGGCGGTCTGCAGCACTTCGTCCTGGGTCTTGATGGTCTGCGAATTGGCCTGGTAGGCGCGCTGGGTGACGATCATGCTGACCAACTCCTTGGCCATGTCGACGTTGGAGGTCTCGATGGCGCCGGACTGGATGCCGCCCAGCAGGCCGGTACCCGGGGCACCGACCAGCTCCTGGCCGGAGGCGTCGGTGGCGGCCCAGGTGTTGTCACCGGCGGGTGACAGGCCCTCGGGGTTGCGGAAGCTGGCCAGGGCGATCTGGCCGGCCGGGCGGGTCTGCTCGTTGGAGTAGCTGCGCACTACGGTGCCGTCACTGTCGATGCTGATGCCGACCAGGGCGCCGGAGGTGTAGCCGTTCTGGTTGAGTGCGGTGGTGCTGGCGTTATTGCCGAACTGGGTGGAGCCGGAGATATCGAAGTCCAGCGTCATGTCATTGGCAGCGCCATTGAAGTAGTCGGCCGAGGCAAAGGTGACCGGAAACTTGCCATCAGCAGGGGTGACCAGTTGACCATTGGTGTCAAACTCCATGGAGAGGGTCTGCGCTGCGACAGGTGTCGCGGTCTCGTCCATCAACACCTTGCCATCCATTGCCATGGTGCCGGTCCATGTCTTCGCGTCCGTCTTCTGGTAGTAGACGGTGACATTGCGCGGGTTACCCAGCGAGTCGTAGGCGGTGAAGTTGTTGGAGTAGTGGTAGTCGACCGGGACGCTGGCGGAGCCGTCGGAGCCCGCCAGGGTGACGCTGTTGAGGTCTTCGCCGACAACCTTGCGCGAGTCTAGGTTGAAGGTGGTGGACACCTCGGTGGTGGCGCTGGCCGGCATCTCGTCGGCCTCGATCTGCAGCACCTCTGGCTGGCCGCCCACCTGGACCGCACCGGCGGCGTTGACGCCGTAACCCATGATGCGCGCGCCCTGGGCGTTCTGCAGGTAGCCGTCCGGGGTCATGGTCAGCTGGCCGTTGCGGCTGTACACCACCTGGCCGTTCTGCTCCATGCGGAAGAAGCCGTCGCCGCTGATGCCCAGGTCCAGCGGTCGGTTGGTGGACTCCAGGTTGCCGCCGCTGAAGTCCTGCAGCACGGTGGAGACCTTGGTACCCAGGCCGATCTGGGAGTTGGCGAAGACGTCGGCGAACTGCGCACTACCGCTCTTGTAGCCCACGGTCTGGGAGTTGGCGATATTGTTGCCCAGCACGTCCAGGCTGTCGGCGGCGGCGTTCAGACCACTCAGCGCTTGTGAAAAACCCATGTCACTCTCCTTATACGTTTCCCTGCGTCGATGACCCGACGGTCATCCTGCGTTCGCTACAGAATCTGGCGGATATCGCTCAGCGCCACCTGCCCGTAGACGGCACCCAGATCGAGTTGCACCTGGCCGCTGTCATCCGCCGGGGACACCCCGCCGACCTGGGCGTAGTTGAGCGCGGTCACCGCAAGCTCCTCGCCCTCGACACCGGTGGCCTCGATGCTGACGTGATAGGCACCTTCGGGGGCCGCCACGCCTTCACCTGTCATGCCGTCCCACTGGAACGACTCGGTCCCGGCGGAGGCCGGGCCCAGGTTGTAGCTGTTGATGACCTCACCGGACTCGTTGGTGATGGTCACCTTGACCTCCGCGGCGGGGCTTTCCAGCTCGACGCCAAAGGGCGTGGAGACCGGCGCGCCTTCATCGTTGTGGGCCATGACGATGCGATCCCCCGGCACCAGCACGCCCTTGCCGATCAGCCCGGTGGCCTGCAGCGCCTGGCCGGCGTTGATCTGGCCGGTGATCGACGACATGGTCTCGTTGAGAGACTCGATGCCGGACACGGTGTTGATCTGGGCCAGCTGCGAGGTCATCTCGCTGTTGTCCATGGGGTTGAGCGGATCCTGGTTCTGAAGCTGGGTCACCAGCATGGTCATGAAGTTGTCGCCGAGCTCGTCGGACGCCTGCTTGGAGCTGGCCTGAGCGGTGGCGGCGTTGACCGATTGGTAAACGCTTGCATCGATGGTGTTGGCCATGGGATCAGCCCTCGCCCAGGGTCAGGGTCTTGAGCATCAGCTGCTTGCTGGTGTTCATGACCTCGACGTTGGCTTGATAGGAGCGGGAGGCGGAGATCATGTTGACCATCTCGCCCACCGGGTCGACGTTGGGCATCGCCACGTAGCCGGCGTCATCGGCCAGCGGGTGCTCGGGGCGATACTCCTGGCGCAGCGGCGAGGGGTCCTCGACCACCTCACGCACACCGACGCCGCCGATGCCATCGCTGGCGGCGCGGGACTCGAACACCGCCTGGCGGGCGCGGTAGGCCTCGCCGTCGGGGCCGGCCACGCTGTCGGCGTTGGCCATATTGCTGGCGGTGACGTTCATGCGCTGGGCCTGGGCGGACATCGCCGAGGCGGAGATATCGAAGATCGAAAACATCGACATGGGGCGCTCTCCCTGCTTGGAAACTGAGATGGACCGGGCTTACTGCTCGGGCTGCATGGCCTGCTTGAGGCCCTGGATGCGACTGTTGAGGATCGTCAGCGCGGCCTGGTAACGCACCGAGTTGTCGGTGAAGGCGGCCCGCTCGCGGTCCATGTCCACGGTGTTGCCGTCGAGGCTGGCCTGCTCCGGCACGCGGTACTTGAGCTCGCTGCCGCCAAGCGACATGGCCTGGCCATGACCCGACAGGTGGTGACTGGACGTCCGCGCCAGGGCCAGACCGGGCTGATTCGCCCCCTTGGTCGCGGCTTCCAGGGCCTGGGAAAAGTCCATGTCGCGTGCCTTGTAGCCGGGGGTATCGGCATTGGCGATATTGCTGGCCAGGACCTTCTGGCGTTCCTGTCTAAGCGACAGGGCCTGCTGGTGAAAAGCGAGCGAGGCCTCGAGCTGATCGATCATCCCGGTGCGCTCCGTAAGCAAGGGAACAAAGAGACAAGGGGTTCGACGATGAAGAATACCCAGCCCCCTGTCTGCACAAAGCCGTGAACAGCCCCCATTACCACGCCCATTTCAGACCATGCGTCGATGCCGGCTTCTCTACACTGGTGTGCCATGGCCCTTGAATGGCCAGGCAAGCGCCCTTGAATGGCCAGGAAAGTGCCCTTCAAACGGCCCCGGGCGCTAAAGATCGCACCGACCACCGGTATCCCGATGTCTCGATCCTCATCTCTTGTACAAGCCACTGCTTCCCTGTCCTGGGTCATCGCCCGGGCGGCGCTGGTGCTGTGTGTAAGCTCAGGCTTTGCCGCCAGCGTCGCCCAGGCCAGCGGCCAGGCGGTCGATGACGGCGGTGTCGATGCGGGCACCGGCGAAGCGCTGACACGGGTGGAGAGCTTTCTGTTCGAGCAGGCCCTGGCCGACGGCGCCCGTCCGGGCGATCTGGAGATCCAGGTATTCCCGCCGGCGGCGAGCCTGGCCGACTGCCGCCAGCCCGAGCCCTTCCTGCCCCGGGCGGGGAGTCGGCTGGCCGGACGCGTCTCGGTGGGGCTTCGCTGCGAGGGAGAGCGCCATCGCAGCCGCTATCTGCAGGCAGAAATCACCCGGCTGGGCGAGCGACTGGTGGCGGCGCGGGACATCGCCCCCGGCGAGCGCCTGAGCGCGGACATGCTGACCAGCGAGCGCTTCGACGTAAGCCGTCTGCCGTCCCAGGCGCTGACCGATCCACAGGCGGCCATCGGTCAGATCGCACGACGCGGGATTCGCCAGGGTCAGGCGCTGTCGGCCCATCAGCTGACATCACCCAAGCTGGTGCGACGCGGCGAGCAGGTCGCGGTGGAAGCCAGTGGCCGGGGCTTTCGCATCAGCCGCCAGGGCGAGGCGCTGGAGGCCGGCGGCCTCGGCGATGTCGTGCGGGTAAGGGTGGATCGGCGCCAGATCCTCGACGCCCGGGTGGTCGAACACGGCCGGCTGGCGGTAACCTACTAGGACGTTGATGAAAAGTGCCTGCGCTCGGTAATACGGCGTTAAAAACCGGCTGGTGCGCCAGCCCGGTCAACATACTCATTTACTGCTAGTAAACTGCGCTGTCTCTCCGATTTTTGCCTTGTCTAACCTTCGCTCGGCGACTTTTCGTAAAACGCTCAGGACATGTCCACGAAGCGGCTGCGCTCGGCAATACGGTGTTAAAAATTTGGCTGGTGCGCCAGACCTAAAGTTCTTGTTCTTGCGGCCGATGATGTACATAGACGCAGACATTCGGATCAACGGCGACAGCCAGCGCCTGGTCCCATCGCCATTCTCGTGAGGCCTTGCCCGTGAAGATCGATTCGCAACATCCTCTGACCCGCCCCGCCCAAAGCGAGGGGCCGCAGCAGAGCGACAAGCTCCAGCAAAGCGAGACACAAAAAGCCGCTGGCGCCGGTGTCGAAGCCGGTGCCCAGGCCCACCTGAGCCGCCCGGCGGCGGACACCAGCCAGGACATCGACAGCGCCCGGGTCGAACAGATTCGTGACGCCATCCGCGAGGGACGCCTGGAAATCCATCCCGAACGCATCGCCGACGGCCTGATCGACAGCGTCCGCGACATGCTCGGCGATGGCTCAGAGGGCTCGCAGTCGTGAGTCTTGCCCGACTGCTCGACCAGCAGCGTGAGCGACTCGCCGAGCTGCTGGCCCTGCTGGGCGAGGAACAGGAGTGCCTGGTCCAGGGCCAGGTCGACAGCGAGGCGCTGGTGGCGCTCGCCGGCCAGAAGTCCGAGATCCAGCAAAGGCTTGCCGAGACGGAGGCGCGCCGCCATCAGGTGCAGTGCCGACTGGGCTACCCCGACGACCGCGAGGGCACCCTGCAAGCCGCCCGTGACGCCGGCTGCGAAGCCGCCTGGCAGGCCACCATGGCACTCGCCAGGGAAGTCTCCCGCGCCAATCTACGCTGTGGCGAACTGCTGGCCCTGCGCATGGAGCACAACCAGCGCATGCTCGACCAGATCCACCGCATCGCCAACGCCAGCGTCTACCAGCCCGACGGCCGCACCCGGCTGCAACCCTCTCGGCTCAACGTCTCGGCCTGATTTCCTGGTTCAAGGTCTTGGCTCGCAGCTTGGGCTCTCAGCTTGGACTCTCGACATCGGGCCTGACGCCTCCTCTCGGAAACACCTGCCCGACCCTGCCACCTTGGCGGCATCAATGCCTGGCTCAGATCGCTATCGCGGGATGCGCGCCGGAGGCCGCCCAGCCCACCAGGGCCTCGCTTTCCAGCGGCGCACCGACAAGACGTCCCTGAATCCGGACAAGCCCCAGCGCCTTGATGGTATCGAGCTGTTCGGCGGTCTCGACCCCGACCGCCACCGCGACGAACTCCAGCGCCTCGAGGCAGCGCATCAGCGCCGCCACGCTCTGGCGCATGCTGGTGGAGGGATCGGCCAGGGTCTTGAGGGTCTCCGGCCCCAGCTTGCCCAGGGTCACCGGCAGCGAGGCCATGCCGAACAGATCCACCGGGGAGCGGCCCAGCCCATCGACGCCGAGCCGCACGCCCAAAGCGACGATACGCCTTAACAGGTGGGACTGGCGGTGGCCCACCTCGAACAACCCCGCGCCATCCACCTCCAGGCACAACCAGTCGAGGCACTCGTGGCGATAGTGGCCGCCCGCCTCTTCCTGGGCACCCGCCTCCCCCTTCGCGCCAGACTCGCATAGCTGGCGCAGGTAGAGATCCAGGGCGCGGCCATCGAAGCCGGCCTGATCCAGCAGGCGGTGGTGAATGTTCACCGAGATATCCCAGTCACCCAGCTCGGAGCCGGCCTCGCGCCAGCGCCGGCGCTGGGCCACGACTTCCTTTAGCACCCAGCGATCTAGCCGGTCGACCAGCTGCATATCGGCAGCGAGCGCGACAAATTCTGCCGGCGCCACCTCGCCACGCTGGGGATGGCGCCAGCGCACCAGCGCCTCGAGCCCGCAGCAGCGCCGGGTGAGCAGATCGAACTGGGGCTGATACACCAGGAAGAACTGCTGATCGGGGAACATCAGCGCTTCCTGCAGCTCGTGACGGAAGCGCTGCTGGCGCTCCATCAGACGCTGCAGGCTGCCGTCGTAGAAGGCGAAACCTCCGGGCACGGCCTCTTCCAGCGCCTTTTCGGCGTGGGCCAGCAGCTCGCCGGTTTCCTCGCCGTCTTCCGGACACAGGACGATGCCGATGCGCGGCTCGATCAAGGCGGGCTGATAGCCGGGCAGGGTAAAGGGGGGTTCCAGCGCTTCGAGGCAGCGGTCGGCCACCAGTTGCATGGTCTCCGGCGTGACCGGATGCTCGAGCAGCACCCCCCAGCGTTCGCGATCGATCTGCACCACGCTGTCTTCCCGGCGCAGCACGTTGACCAGTCGGCGTCCGGCCCGGCGCGACACCCGCGACGCCATCTCGCCACCATGGTCCACCAGGATGCGCGACAGGCCGTGCAGCTCGACCAGCATCACGCCGAGGCGCTGACCAAGACGGTCGGCGCGATCGAAGGCGTGGGACAGGCGGTCCTCGAAGATCCAGGTACTGGCCACGTTGCCGATATCGGCATGGCGGCGATCCAGTACCGCGTCGGCGTCGGCGTCGAGATCGACGAAGGTGACCAGCCACATCAGCGGATCGGTGCCGCTGTCCAGAGACGCATCGGCGCCTCGGTCGAAGGCCACGCAGGACATCAGCCCCAGCCGGGCGCTGGCGCTGTCATCCACCGCAAGCCAGGCCTGCTGCCAGTCCTCGCCGGGTGACAGGGTATGGTAGCTGCCCCGCTCCCCCAGCAGATTGACGAAGGGGCGAAACAGCTCGTTGAGGTTGCGGCCCTGCAGCTCGCCACCGGTGGGACAGGCCAACTCCGTCAGCGCAGTGTTGGCCCATAAAAGGCGGTCGTTGGCATCGATCAGCGCCAGCCCCACCGGGGCGCGGTCAAGCACCAGCCCCGCCACCACCGATGGATGCCGGGCGACCTTGCCGGCGGAAGCCGCCTGCAACAGCGTCGTCGGGCCCAAGCCCGCTGATCGATCCTTAGCCATGAGCCCTGCCCAGATAGAGGTAAGCGGTGCGCATTACCTAATATAACCACTATCGGCTAGGCCGGCGTACTCTTGAGGACCGACATGAACGTTTTTCACATGAACAGGACTAGCGCGGACGCAGGCGCAGGGCGTCCATGCCACCATCCACCGGCAGACAGACCCCCACCGTCGAGCGATTGGCGGGATCGGCCAGATAGGCCACCGCCTGAGCCACCTCGGCGGCGGCGACCAGCCGTCCGTGGGGCTGGCGGGCCTCCAGCGCGGCACGCTCGGCCTCGGGGTCAGGCGCCTGCGCAAGCAAGCGGCCGATCCAGGGGGTATCCGCGGTGCCGGGCGAGACACAGTTGACCCGAATGCCCTGTTGCAGGTGATCGGCCGCCATGGCTCTGGTCAGGGCCAGCACGGCGCCCTTGGTCGCCGAGTACAGGGCCCTCTGCTGAATCCCCGCGGTGGCGGCGATGGACGCCATATTGACGATGGCGGCGGCGTCCGACTCGCGCAGATGAGGCAGCGCCGCCCGAGACACCCGCGCCATGCCGGCGACGTTGACCTCCCAGGCGCGCGCCCACTCCTCGTCCGGGTTGCCCGCGACGTCGCCCTGGGCGCCGATGCCCGCGTTGTTGACCACGATGTCGATACGCCCCAGCGCACTGGCGACCGCCGTTACCGCGCGCTCTACCTGCTCGCTGCTGGCGACATCGCACGCTTCCCAGTGGTGTTGATTGGCGGGATCTTCGCGATCCAGTACGGCGACGCGGGCGCCCTCACTGGCCAGGCACTCGGCGATCGCCGCACCGATGCCCGAGGCGCCACCGGTGACGATGGCCACCCGTCCTTCGAATCGAGCTGTCATGGATTAGCCCTCCCAGGCACGAAATGTCTGACGCTGGCGGCCCAGGCCGTCGATCTCCACCTCGACCACGTCGCCCGGCTTGAGGTAGTCGAAGCGCCCCGAGACCGCTACCCCTTCGGGGGTTCCGGTAGAGATGACGTCGCCGGGCTCGAGCTGCATGTACTGCGACAGATCACGCACGATCTCGGCGCAGCCGAAGATCATGTCCGAGGTGCGGGAGTCCTGGCGTGGCTCGCCGTTGACCCAGGAGCGCAGGCCCACATCGGCGGGATCGAAGGCGTCGGCGGTCACGATCCAGGGGCCCAGTGGCATATAGCCCGGGCTGCACTTGCCCTTGCTCCACTGGCCGCCGGAGACCTCGAGCTGGAACTTGCGCTCCGACAGGTCGTTGGCGAGCACATAGCCTCCGATATGACTGGCCGCTTCCTCCAGCGAGTCGCAGTAGCTGGCGGTGCTGCCGATCACGATGGCAAGCTCGACCTCCCAGTCGGTCTTTTCCGAACCGCGCGCGATGGTGACGGTATCGTCGGGGCCGGCGACGGTGTTGGGCGTCTTGAAGAAGACGATGGGTTGCTTCGGCGGCTCGGCGCCGGACTCGGCGGCGTGGGCGGCGTAGTTCTGACCGATACAGATCACCGAGCCCACCGCCGCCACCGGCGAGCCGTGGCGAACCTCGTCGGCAAGCTCGACGGCGGTCAGCCGTCCGGCGTCCAGCAGCTGGCGAAGACGCGCCACGCCGTTGTCCTTCCAGAAGCCTGGCCCGAAGTCGCCCACCGGCGAGGCGTCGTAGAGCACGCCCTCGACCTCGACCAGCGGCATCTCGTTACCCATCGTTCCACGGCGCAACAGCTTCATGTGTTCTCCTTCAGCAGGCCTCGCGCCTGCAGTTCGTTCCAGAAGGCCTCGGGGATATCGCACGAGGCCAATGCATGATTTCGCTTCACCTGCTCAGGCGAGCGCATTCCGGCCATGACGTTGACCACGGCGGGGTGGCGCCACGGGAAGGCAAGCGCCGCCGCCGGCAGGCTGACGCCGTGGGCTCGCGCCACCGCGGCGAGTTCGCGGGCACGTTCGAGCACCGCCTCTGGTGCCTGGCCGTACTCGTACCAGGCGTCGGCGGGAGGCTCGTCACGCGCCAGCAGGCCCGAATTGAAGGCGCCGACGGCGACGACACCGACCTGACGTTCCAGGCAGGCGGTCATCAGTCCTGTCTGTTCCTGCTCCAGCAGGGTGTAGCGACCGGCCAGCATGATCAGGTCAGGCCTGGCCTGGTCGACGAAGCGCTTGAGCATGCCGGCGTCCTTTGAGCCCACGCCCCAGGCCGCGATCCTGCCCTGCTCGCGCAGGCGTTCGAGCTCGGGGACGGCCCCTGTCAGGGCTTCCTCGAAGCGATCCGTGGGCTCTTCCGGGTCATGGATCCAGAGGATGTCCACCGACGCCATGTCGAGGCGCGCAAGCGAGGCCTCCAGGCTCTGCCTGACGCCATCGGCGGTGTAGTCACGTCGCCGGGTCAGGTCATCGGCCACGTGGAAGCCGTTGGCCTCGTCGCTGCCCTGCGGGGCAGGGTTGGGCTCCAGCAGGCGCCCCACCTTGGTGGAGATGACGTAGTCGTCCGGCGAACGGCCCTTGAGCGCCTTGCCCAAGCGCTGCTCGGACAGCCCGAGCCCGTAGTGCGGGGCAGTGTCGTAAAACCGCAGCCCCAGCTCCCAGGCGGTGTCCACGGCGGCCAGGCAGTCCTGTTCGGGGGTGACCTTGCCCATGTTGCCGAACTGCGCCGCACCGACGCCGAGGCCTTCGAAGGCACGGCGCAGCTTGGGTGGCAGACGGCTGGCGATCGGCGATGTCGTCATCGGGCATCTCTCCTGTGATAGATGTTCAAGGCGTTGTCCTCGGCAACGGCCTGGCGCTTTTCTGCGGGCACCCGCGCCAGCACCCGCTCGCACCAGTCCTTCGGGTCCTGACTGATCGGGCTGTCGCTGCCGAGCAGGCAGCGCTCGGCACCGAAGGTCTCGAGGGCGACGTCGACGATGTCCGCGGCGTGGCGCTCGAGTTCGTCGGCGTCGCGGCACTCCGCCGGCAGCCCGGACAGCTTGCAGTGGACCCTGTCGAGTTCGGCCAGGCGCGCCAGATTGCGCTTCCAGGCGTCTCGCACGACGCCATCACGCGGGTTCGGCTTGCCCATATGGTCGAGCACCACCGTCAGCTCCGGCACCTGCTCGAGCAACGCCAGCAGGCGCGGCAGCTCTCGGTCCCTGACGCAGGCATCGAAGGGCAGGCCCCAGTCGGCCAGACGCTTCAGGCCCTCGACCAGGGCGGTCGAATCAAACAGCTCGCGGTCCTGCAGCAGGCGTCTGACGCCGACCACCTGGGGCACCTCGGCCAGACTCGCCAGCGCCCGCTCGGCCTGGGGAAGCTCCAGCGCGACGCTCGCCACCACGCCGTGAACCCGCGGGTTCTGCTCGGCCAGCGAGATCAGCCAGGCGGCTTCCTCGGCGGGGTCCGGGGCGTCGGCCTCGACCAGCACGTAGCGGCGGTCCTGGCCATCGGGAATCGGTGCCCTGGCGGGCAGGCCCGCATCGGCGAGCCAGGGAATCCGTACCGCACCGGTATCCCAGACGTGAAGGTGGGTATCGATCATCACGGAACGCCTATCGTCAGCAGAAAGTTGGAGTAGGGGCGGCACTCGCCGGTGGCCACCACCAGGCACACCTCTGGGCCGCGGCAGGCGTCATAGAAGGCCCAGCGATCCAGGCTCGACCAGGCGATCTGCTGGCCTCCCCCATGGCGGTGGTCGGCCAGCCGCTGGCGGCACTCGACCACCGATTCCGAGGCGCCGCCCTCGGCGTCGGCCATGTAGGTGACCTCTTCCACGAACACCGCCTGGGCCAGCGTCTCCATCACCGACAGCACCGGCACCATGCCCTCGCACAGGTTGAGGTAGACCCGGCTCGCCGCTGGCGGCGCACCGGTCGAATGCGGATAGAGCGCGTCGGCCACCAGCACCCTGGCGCCATGACCGGCGGCGGCCAGGCCCTTGAGCAAGGGCGGATTGAGCAATGGGCCGCGGATCATGCCGGCACCGCCTGGCGCCGACGGGTCCACTCGGTGCCGTTCGGCCAGGCCCAGGCCGCCAGCGTCTCGGCCTTGATCTCGGCGGAATACCCCGGCTCACGCGGCAATGTATAGGCGCCATCTCGCACGACGCAGGGGTCGACGAAGTGTTCGTGCAGGTGATCGACGAATTCGGCCACCCGACCGTCCACGGGCCCCGACACCGCGATGTGGTCGATCATCACCAAATGATTGACCAGCTCGCACAGCCCCACCCCGCCGGCGTGGGGGCAGACGGGCTTGCCGAACTTCCTGGCCATCAGCAGCACCGGGATGATCTCGTTGACGCTGGCAAGACGGCAGGAGTCGATCTGCACGTAGTCGACCGCGCCGGCCTGCAGCAACTGCTTGAACAGCACCCGATTCATGCCGTGCTCGCCGGTGGCGACGCCGATGCCGAGCGGGCGCACGCCATCGCCGATGCTGCGGTGCCCCAGCACGTCATCCGGGCTGGTGGGCTCCTCGATCCACAAAAGGTCGTGATGGGAAAGCGCCTCGACCCGCTCGATGGCCTCGGGCACCTCCCAGATCTGGTTGGCGTCGATCATCAGCGCCACGTCGGGGCCGATCACCGAGCGGGCGATCCCCAGGCGACGCTCGTCGTCCTCGGGATTGGCGCCGACCTTGAGCTTGATATGGCGGTAGCCCTCGTCCATCGCTTCCCGGCACAGGCGGGCCAGCTTCTCGTCCGAATAGCCGAGCCACCCCGCCGAGGTGGTGTAGCAGGGAAAGCCCTGCTCGCTCAGCTCGGCGATGCGCTCCTGTTGGAAGGGCCGCTGTTCCTTGAGCATCGCCACCGCTTCCTCGGCGCTCAGCACGTCACCCAGGTAGCTGAGATCCAACTGCTCGACGAGCACCTCCGGCTCCATCTCGCAGACCAGACGCCACAGCGGCACTCCCGCATGCCGGGCGGCCAGGTCCCAGACGGCGTTCATCACCGCCGCCCGCGCCAGGTGCACCACCCCCTTGTCCGGGCCCAGCCAGCGAAGCTGCGAATCCGCGGCCAGTTCACGATAGATCGCCCCCGGGAACCGGCAGACCTCGGCCGCGTCCCGGCCGACCAGCGGCTGGGCGAGGGCCTCCATGGCCTGCAGGCAGATCTCGTTGCCGCGACCGATGGTGAAGGTGAAGCCGCACCCATAGAGCGCGCGGTCATCGGTGACCAGCCTGAGATAGGCCGCCGAGTAGTCGGCGTCCTTGTTGACCGCGTCGGAGCCGTCGCTGCTGTCCGAGGTGGGAAAACGCAGATCCACCAGTTCGATTGAGGTGATGACGGACACGTATCGTCCTCCAGATTCATCAGATGTATTAAAGTGCTGCCGAAGTTTTCGATAGAATGGCGGGATTCGATCACCCCTTCCGAGCCGGAGCCCCTGCCATGACGCCGCCGCCCCCGTCCGACAGCGACCAACGCCGCCCCTCCCAGTACGAGGTGGTGGTGCAAGGCATCCAGGAGATGATCGTCTCCGGTGAAATCGCTTCCGGCGACCGCCTGCCTGTCGAGTCGATCCTCGCCACCCGCTTCGCTGTCTCGCGCAGCTCGCTGCGTGAAGGGGTCAGGGCGCTGGTCGCCATGGGCATCCTCGAGACCCGCCAGGGCTCCGGCACCACCGTCACCTCGCTGGACCCGGGGCTGCTGCTGAAGCCCCTGGAGTTCTGGGCGGGCATCCAGGCCGGGACCTCGTCCCGCGACCTGCACAATGTGCGCCAGGCGCTGGAGGTGGAGGCCGCGGCGGTGGCGGCGCTGCGCCGAACCGACGAGGACATCGAGCGCCTGAAGGCCGTACTGGCCGAGGCCGAGCCCGCCATCCAGGCGCTGGACCACGAAGGCGCCATGGCCGCCGACCTGGAGTTCCACCTCAGCCTGGCGAGGATTTCCCGTAACCCCGTGCTGGTCGCCCTGCTCGAGGCACTGTCGCGGCCGACCCTGCGGATGCGGCTGTGGCAATCGATCCACCTCGGCGGTCGTATCGCCATCACCCACCAGGAGCACCTGGCCATCCTCAATGCCGTCGTCGCCGGCGACCCCAGGGGCGCCCATGCCGCCATGCAGACTCACCTCGCTCAGGTCGCCGTGGTGCTGCGGGACACCCCCGATTCGCGTTAAGGCGCTGCCAGTTCAAGAGACGCCAGCTCAGGCCAGATCACCCTCGTTGCTGGTCTCGGGCCGCGGATGACGCTGCACATAGATACCGAAGGCCACGATCACCGCGAAGCACACGGCCACCACCAGGTAGCTGGTCTGGGCCGAGGTGATATCGATCAGCCAGCCCTGGGCCAGCGGCACCAGGGCGCCACCGACGATCGCCATCACCAGGCCGGCGGCGCCGTACTTGGTGTCCTGCCCCAGCCCTTCCAGCGAGATGCCGTAGATGGTGGGGAACAGCAGCGAGATACAGGCGCTCAGCAGCACCAGGGCCACCGCCCCGATCAGGTTGCCGCTGAACACCGCCACCAGCGACAGCGCGACGCCGAGCACGCACATCCCGGTCATCAGCTTGCGCGGGTCCACCCGACCCATGACCCCGACCATGACGAAGCGCGACACCAGGAAGACCAGCAAGGAGGCCTGCAGCCAGTAGCCGGCCTCTTCACTGCCGACGCCCAGCGCCTCGGTCACGTAGTGGATGGTGAAGGTCCAGGTGCAGGTCTGGGCGGCCACGTTGAAGAACTGCGCCACCACCCCGAAGGCGTAGCGACGGTTACGCACCAGCCGCCCGAGACGACTCCCCGACAGCGCCACCGTCTCGCTCTTGCGGTCCGCCATCAGCGCCTCGTGGCGCGGCACCCGCACCATGGCGATGGCGATCGCGATCACCACATAGACCAGCGCCAGGGTGATGTAGGGGCCCATCACCGCCTGCAATTCCGCCGACTGCATCTCGGTCAGCGCCTCCTGGGTCAGCGAGGCGCGCTGCTCGGCGGTGGCCGGATTGACGTGGGGCAGGATAAACACCGCGGCCAGCAACACCCCCAGGTTCGACCCCACCGGGTTGAAGGACTGGGCGAAATTCAGCCGCCGAGTGGCGTTCTCGCGCGGGCCCATCGCCATCACGTAGGGGTTGGCCGAGGTTTCGAGGATCGACAGCCCGGCCGCCAGGGTGAACAGCGCCACCAGGAACATCGAGTAGGTCATCATCTGGGAGGCCGGCATGAACAGAAGCCCCCCGGTGGCCGCCAGCAGGAGGCCGATCAGCACGCCACCCTTGTAGCCCAGGCGCGAATTGATCCAGGCCGCCGGGATCGCCAGGGCAAAATAGGCGCCGTAGTAGGCGAACTGCACCAGCGACGCCTGCAGCGCGCTCATCGAGAACACCGAGCCGAACACCGACACCAGGGGGTCGGTCAGATTGCCGGCGAGACCCCAGGCGGCAAAGCAGGTGACGATCAGCACAAAGGGCAAGGTCATGCCCCTGTGCAGAAAAGAGGACTTTTCCGGCGCCGACTGTTGCTCAGCCGCCGCGGTAGAGGATGCATCCACAAGTGACTCCTTGAATGTATTTGTATGCGGTTATCGAGACAATTGATCAGATGAATTTAGCTAGTGAGGGAGAAGCTAGTTGAGGAGCCACGTGAATACAAGGAATGAGAGATAAGACAAACGTCTTAGTGGATGCGGAAGAGATTATTGCAATCAACTGTTTTTGTTGATTTTTTGTCGCTACAATGTGGAGTATAAAAAGTTCAAGACAGAAGCAGCACCAGGGGTGCCAGGCGAATGGCTTAGGCGTCGCCCACTGACCTTTGCGAAAGATAGATACGATGAATAGCTCAGCCCGGCTGGCTATTGTTATGGGGGGAGAAGGAGGAGAGAAAGGGGAGAGGCGAGAGGGGAGTGGGGAGAAAGGAAAGAGAAAAGACAGGAGCGTGAGAAGACAGGGCCTGAGAAGAGAGAGCGAGATGAAGAGAGGCGAAAAGAGGAAGTGAGCGTGCAGAAGGAAGACAGAGGATAGACAAAGGGTTGAGAGATGGAAGAGAAGCAGGGATGCGGAGGCGTCACGCTGGGACGGGAAAAGGCTCGAGGAGCGCAGGCACTTTTCAGGCAAGTCGCAATGCCAGCTCCGCCTGCCCCACCAAGGCCTGCCGATGGATTTCGAGCAGATGGCGGCAGTCCTCGCCCATGGCGTCCTGCATACCCGTCGCCTCAAAGCGCTCGATTAACTCACTCGCCCAGGCCACCACCTCCTGATATCGGGCAAGCGCGTCCAACAGGGCCTCGTCGGAGACAGCCTCCACGGCGCCTTCGACCAGGACACCATCGACCAGGACATCCTGCGAAACGCTTAACGAGTTGAGGCTATTCATCCGTAACTCCTGGGGCCAAGACAGCTGTTGATGGGGGGGCCTGTGACCGAGACTGCCGTGACCGGGCCTGCCGTTGCCGAGATAGCCGCAACAAGGTTGGCCGGGCCTATAAATGCCGACAGGCGCCAGAGGCGCCTGTCGGGGTTGGGCCGCAAAGGCGCGACCCGCGAAGGAGCACGTCAGCCGAGGGCTGACAACCCTCCTAGCCTTAGCCCAGCAGAGACAGCACGGACTGCGGCACCTGGTTGGCCTGGGCCAGCACGGAGGTACCGGCCTGCTGCAGGATCTGGGCGCGGGTCATATTGGCCACTTCTGTTGCATAGTCAGCGTCTTCGATACGCGAACGAGCGGCAGACAGGTTGGTCTCGGTGGTGCTAAGGTTGGTGATAGCAGAGTCGAAACGGTTCTGTATGGCACCTAGGTCGGAACGAAGAGCATCAACTTTGCTAAGTGCATCGTCGAGAGTCTCCATCGGATCTAGGGTTTTCCCATTTAATTCGTTGGTCACAGCTGCGCCAAGCGTCACAGATACGTCACCGCTCGCAGAAGCAGTACCTGTAGACGTAACGTTATAGTAGCTTACAGTCCCGTCTCCAGCTTCTACTCGCGCGAACTTGTCTGTACCATCAGTTAACAGAGAGATATCTTGGTTTCCGATAGTAAGCCCAGAAGTCCCCGCATTGAAGGAAAATGATGTACCTTTATCGCCAGCAGCAGAAGCCAGGTCACCAGTAACTTCATTGCCAAGGGTGATAGTTAGGTTATCGCTCGCATCCACAGAAGTTGAAATTTCGAAAACCTTACCATCAGCGCTGTTTGCAACGCCAATGGCGTAATTCTTGCCATCGTACTGGCGAATTTGGAAGTCATTCTCGGTTAAGTCTGCACCGAGTGAGTCTGTAATTGTACGCGTGCCACCAGTTGCTGTTGAGTCAATGTTTACATCTGTAAGAGGATCTGAGGCGTTAGCCTGCATGTCAGCCTTAGTGAAGCTAACGGCAGCCGAGGAAAATTGACCATCGCCTGCGGAAAGTTCTGATAGCGTTGATGTAATATCAAAGTTATCCAGGCTAAGCGTATTCTGATTGATAGTTTCTAGATCAATAGATATGGCTTCACCATCATTAGCTCCCACTTGAATGGAAATCGGTGAAATCCCTTCGGACAGTACCTTTACGCCATTGAAATCTGTCTCTTCCGAAATTCGGTTAATTTCATTAAGACGCTGGCCGATTTCGTTCTGGATAGATTCAAGGTCAGAATCAGAATTGGTTCCGTTCTGGGCTTGAACGCTCAGCTCACGGATACGCTGCAGGTTGTCATTAACCTGGTTCAGCGCGCCTTCAGCGGTCTGGGCGACAGAGATACCGTCATTGGCGTTACGCTGTGCAGTAGCCAGACCGGTGATACTGGAAGACATGCGGTTGGCGATGGCCTGGCCGGCGGCGTCGTCCTTGGCGCTGTTGATGCGCAGGCCGGAGGACAGGCGCTCCATGGAGGTGGTCAGGGCGCTCTTGGACGCGTTGAGGTTCTGCTGACCAATCATGGAAGTGATATTGGTATTGATCACGGACATGGTGTCATCCTTCCTTAAAGAGTTGGGCTCCATTGGCGGACCGTCTTGGCCTGCCGCAACGGCGCCGTTGGCCGTTACCCTCTTTATCGGTGGCTCGCCGAAAAGCTTTAGCCCTAGCCCGCAAATTTCTTTGGAAGGCTCTTACCAGGGCTCTTGCCTGGGCTCTTCCTGGACTCTTGCCAGGGCTCTGGCTTGACCGCCTGCTGGGCCACCAGCGGCTGCTTTTCACCGGGTCTGCGCCGGTTCTTTACCAGGGCTGCGCCCACTTTTCATCAGGTCTGCATCAGGCCTGCGCCTGCACGTACCGGGTATTCACACGCTCTTTACCGGCTCTTTACCCGCCTTCCATCGGGTCTGTGATTGTTCTGCATGCTTTCCCGTGCCTTCTTTGTGCCTATTCGCTGACGCATCTTCTCTACGGTTGTCCCCCTCGCGCCCTTACTGGACGCTGACTCTGGTGGTGGATGCTGACATCAGGGGCTAGCACTCGTGGGTGATTGAGGTATGTTGAAGACTGTTTTGGTGCCATTTCGAGCAAACGCGTCCAGGGATACCGGACCGATCGTCCAAAGGCGCCTTTGCCTCGGGCGGTAGACGCACCACGGTGGCCGCTATCAACGCTGTCGCCTGCCATGCTGTGAGGATGGCGAGTCTTCGTCATAGCGTCGGAAGGACAAGGAAATGAGCGCCCGGAAGCAGGGTCGCCAAGGGGGTCGTGGGTAGGATGCCGTTTAGACTGCGCGATGTGGCGGAAGATGCCTGGCTGCTGATGGCCTCCAGCGGACTGCTGATGGTCGGCGCTGCGGGTCTCGCCGCCTGGTTGATCCACCCGGTGGAACAGCCGCTGCTGGTCCCCGATGTGGCGCTGGCAAGCCTCGCTGGCGGCGGCGGCGTTCTGCTGCAGGTACTGCGCAGACCGCGTGGCCGCAGCGTCTGCGGCCTGATGATGCTGCTGCTGGCGCTGTACGCCATCGTCCATGACCTGGTCGCCAGCGGCCCTGCCGACGTGCAGTCGCTGCTGACCGGCGGTCCGCGCATGACCAGCTGGGCGGGCCTGGCGATGCTGCCGGGCTGCGTGGCCCTGATGATCGGGGTGGAGCATCGCCAGGGCCCCTTCTGGTGGCGGTTGTCGGGGGGGCTGCTGCTGCTGATCGGCGCGATCTTTACCGTCTGGCTGGTGATTCCTGGCCAGGCACCCAAAGTCTGGGAGGTGACCCGCAGTACCTCGCCCATGGCGGTGTGTCTGCTCTACCTGATCGCCGGCCCGGCCTCGCTGGTGGCGGCCTCACGCCCGCCCAACCGCCCGCTGCACCTGCAACGCGCCAGCATCGCGGTGGCCTGTGCCGGGGTACTGCTCAGCAGCCTGGCCTGGCTGTCGCTCAACCATGTGCGCCAGAGCCACGTCCAGCGGGACGCCGCCAATACCCTGACCAACATCGAAGAGCGCACACGCGGTCAGATGGCGCTACACCAGCGCTGGCTCGACCGCCTGGCCAACCGTGCCGGCGAGCAGACGACCGACGCCAATACCCTGGCCGACGTCATCACCTTCTATCTGCGAGACGTACAAAGCCTCGAGAGCCTGGCGCTGTATCGCGGCGACCAGCGGCTATGGCTGCGCTCACGGCGTGCTCAGGACAGCGTCTGCCGCTTGAGCGAGGCACTGCCCAGGCCGGCCCGCGGGGAACTACAGCTCGAGTTGCCCGACAACCCGCTGGCGACGTCGGCACGCATGGTCAGGGCCCTGGACGATGACGACCTACGCCTGGTCGCCTGCATCGATCTGCCCGGCACCCTGGCCCCCAGCAACCACAGCGTTGCCGACCGCACCCTGCTGGCCATCACCGACAGCCAGGGTGTCTGGTGGTGCGGTTTCGGCGAAGACACCTGGGAGGTCAAGGACCCGACCCTTCCCAGACTGGCCGAGAACACTCTGGAGCTGGACGGCCGCACCCTGTCCCTGCGTGCACTGCCAGGCCCGGACAGTGACTGGTGGCTGGCGGGTAGCCTGCCGGCGCTGATCACCCTGATCGGGTTGATCATGTCCTACAGCCTGGCCATCAGCCTGTCGTTGATGCGCACCCTGCTGTGGCAGACCCAGAGCCTGGTGGCCGCCCAGGACCAGCTCGAAAGCTACCAGGGCATCCAGTCGATGATCGCCCGAGAGGCGCCACTGAGCGAGACCCTGGAGGCCTGCTGCAGACTGTTCGAGGGCCACCTCCCCAATGCCATCGCCACCGTGTTGACCCTGGACCCCGGCGGCGAGACCCTGAGCCTGACCGCGGGCCACAGCCTGCCATCGGAGATGGCACCGCTGCTCGCCAGAACCCCGGTGGGCGGCACCTTCGGCACCTGGGCCAGCGCCGCCGCGGCGAGGGCCCCCCGGGCCAGCGACGACATCACCGAGGACCCGGCCTGCGCCGGCGTGCACCCGCGCCTGCGCGACGGCGAGTTGATGGCCTGCTGGGCCTATCCGGTCGTCGCCAGCGATGAACGTCTGCTGGGGGTGGTCAGCCTGTTCTTTCGACACATGCCGGCACAGCAGGCCGAGCCCAGCAGGCGTATCGAGCGCTGCCTGGAGCTGGTCGCCCTGGCGGTGGAGCGCGACCAGGACCGCCAGGCGCTGTTCCAGAGCGAGCAGCGCTACCGTTCGCTGTTCACCTACAACCCCGACGCCATCTACTCCCTCGACCACGAAGGCATCTTCGTCGCCGCCAACACCACCTGCTCGACCCTCACCGGGGTCCCCCTGGGTGACATCCTGGGGCGGCACTACGAAGTCTTCGTCAAGGAATCGGATCGCTCCTGGGTGCGCGACGCGGTGCGCAAGACGCTCAAGGGCGAGGTCACCCGCTACACCCTGCCCATCACTACTCCGCTGGGCAGGCGGGTAATGGACATCACCAACCTGCCGATCATCATCGACGGCGACATCAGTGGAACCTTCGGCATCGCCAAGGACGTGACCGAGCGCCACGCCCAGGAGACCCAGCTGCGCATCCTGCAGCGCAGCGTCGAGGCCAGCATCAATGGCATCGTGATCGCCGATGCGCGCTCGCCGGAGCTGCCGATCATCTACGCCAACCCGGCCTTCATGCGCATGACCGGCTATCCGGAGGAAGAAGTGCTGGGGCGCAACTGTCGCTTCCTGCAGGGTGAGGAGAGCGATCCACAGGTGGTGGCACGTATTCGCCGCCAGCTGGCAAACCACAGCGAAGTCCGCGCCACCCTGCTCAACTACCGCAAGAACGGCGAGGCCTTCTGGAACGACCTCTACATCTCGCCGGTGATGGACACCGATGGCGAGGTCTCTCACTTCGTCGGCGTCCAGCACGACATCTCCGAGCACAAGGCCTACGAGGAAAGCCTGGCCTACCATGCCAGCCACGACGCCCTGACGGGCCTGGCCAATCGCGCCCTGTTCGAGGATCGTCTGCGCCACGATTTCGCCCTGGCCAAGCGCCAGTCCCACCACCTTGGCGTGCTGTTCATCGACCTGGACGAGTTCAAGCCGATCAATGACAGCCTCGGCCACGACGTCGGCGACAAGGTGTTGATCCAGGTCGCCCAGCGGCTCACCGAGGCGCTCAGGCCCGGGGATACCGTGGCCCGCTTCGGCGGCGACGAGTTCGTGGTGCTGCTTCCGGACCTCGACGAGCCCGAGCAGGCGGTGACCCTGGCCGAACGTCTGCTGCCGAAGGTGGCCCAGGCCTACCGGGTCGGCGAGCATGAGCTGCACGTTACCGCCAGCATCGGGGTAGCGGTGTCCAGCGACGTCACCATCGAACCGATGCAGTTGCTGCAGCAGTCCGACATGGCCATGTACCAGGCCAAGCACCAGGGACGCAATGCGCTGCAGCACTTCAGCCAGGACATCACCTGGGGGGTAAACGAGCGGGTGGCGATGCGCCATGATCTGCAGGCCGCCATCGACGGTGACCAGCTACGCCTGCACTACCAGCCGGTGTTCGACAACCACCGGGCGATCATCGGGGTCGAGGCGCTGCTGCGCTGGGAGCACCCGGTACGCGGCCAGGTGCCGCCCCAGGACTTTATCGCCCTGGCCGAGGAGACCGGCCAGGTCATCGCCATCAACCACTGGGTGCTGACCCGCGCCTGCAGCGACCTGCAGCTCCTCAACGAGGCCGGCCTCGAGGGCCTGGCGGTGGCGGTCAACCTGTCGCCGCTGCAGTTCCGCCGGGCCAACTTCCTCGAGACCGTACGCGACACCCTGAACCAGACCGGGATCGAGGCCCACCAGCTCACCCTCGAGCTGACCGAGGGCATCCTGATGCACGACACCCCGAACGCCATCGAGACGCTGCAGTCGCTGCGCGACATGGGTGTCGAGGTGGCCATCGACGACTTCGGCACCGGCTTCTCGAGCCTTGGCTACCTCAAGCACCTGCCGGTCAGCACGGTGAAGATCGATCGCACCTTCGTCCAGGGACTGCCGGACAACCAGGAGGATGGCGCCATCCTCCAGGGGATCATCGCCATGGCCCACCACCTGGAACTGATGGTGGTGGCCGAAGGCATCGAGCACGAGGCCCAGCACGAGTTCCTGCTGCAGCATCACTGCGACGCCTTCCAGGGCTTCCACCTGGCCCACCCCATGCCCTTCGAGCGCTTGACCCGCTTTCTCGGCGAGCATCGCCTGGCCAGCCAGCGCGACGCCATCGACCGCTCGCGGCGCAAGCGTCACTCCCAGGCCTGACAACGCTTGATCGGTGTCACGCCCCCGCCGAGTGTCTAGCCTGAACAAGGTTGTCAGCCTAAAGATCCGGCACCTTCGGCCGATACTCCGAGACAACGTATGCCAGATGTCGTCGAGGAGTCCCGCTGGTGCCGGACCAACAAGAATTCGAGGAAGTACGCGCCCCCCAGGAAATCGCCAGGCTGCTGGACTGCTTGAGCGGCCCCCAGGGGGCCGCACTGGCGTGGGAGGAAGGCAATGGAACGCCGACACCGGTGCTGCTGATGGAGATTGCTCCGGGGGAGTCCATCACCCTGGACATCACCGCGGTGGAGGGGCTTCACCGCCAGCTTAAGCAGGGCAAATCCTTTCGTCTGGTCGGCTACTGCGATGGCATGATCACCCGCACTCCGGCGATCACGGCCGCCGACGGCTAGGTGACCACGGCGCCGAGCGAGGCAGCGCTGTCGCGGGAAGCCAGCCGCTCGCACGGCCAGGGCGTGCCG
>NZ_JAMXRY010000058.1:0-32301 GCF_024124525.1 Halomonas sp. OfavH-34-E
AGGCCCGTGGCAAGGAGCTGGGCGAGGCCTTCGTCGGCTCGCTGACCATGGGGGCCGGCCAGTTCTGCACCAACCCGGGGCTGGTGATCGCGGTCAAGGGCGAGGCGCTCGACGGCTTCGTCGAGGCCGCCGCCGAAGCGGTCAAGGGTGCCGGTGCACAGACCATGCTGACGCCGGGCATCCACGACGCCTACACCCAGGGCGTCAACACCCTGGGCGGCAGCGACAAGGCCCGTGAAGTGGCGCGCGGCCCCCAGGGCGACGGACCCAACCAGTGCCAGGCCGGCCTGTTCGTGGCCAAGGCCAGCGACTTCCTCAATGATGAGGCGCTGCAGGCCGAGGTATTCGGTTCGACCTCGCTGGTGGTCGAGTGTGCCGACCTGGACGAGGTCAAGGCACTGGCCGAGGGCCTCGAGGGCCAGCTGACCGCGACCCTGCAGATGGACGACGGCGACATCGACGCGGCCCGTGGCCTTTTGCCGATCCTCGAGCGGCGTGCCGGTCGGGTGATGGCCAACGGCTGGCCCACCGGGGTCGAGGTGTGCCACGCCATGGTCCACGGTGGCCCCTATCCGGCCACCTCTGACTCGCGCACCACCTCGGTCGGCAGCGCCGCCATCCACCGCTTCCTTCGCCCGGTGTGCTATCAGAATCTGCCGGATGCCCTGCTGCCGCAGGCGCTCAAGGACGGCAACCCGCTGAACGTCAGCCGCCTGGTGGATGGCAAGCGCGAGAGCTGAGCCTTTCCCATCAGTCGCTGTCGATGAAGAAAATCACCGTCATTGAGGTGAGCGCTGGGCGCCCGGATCGAGTAGCTTGTAAGGGATAGCGTCTACCCAACTACCCTGAAATGGGTATTCCTGCCCGCTGATGAAGGAGAAGGATGATGGCGAGACGTCGTGCAGCCTCCCCGATGGCTCAATGGGGTACGCCCCTTGGCTACTGGATGATGGGGATGAAGATGACCCAGATGCTGGTCGAGGCCCAGATGGTGATCGGCATGCGACTGATGGGGATGAAAGGGTTCTGGTCGGTGGCTCCCGGCGAGGACCTGCGCATGGTCACCGAGAAGATGACGGCCTTTACCCAGGCCGCCATGGCCGCCCAGCGGGCGGCGATCAGTGGCCGCAGCCCCGACCAGGTGCTGACGGCGGCGATCAAACCGTTGGGGCGCAAGACATCCTCCAACACCCGGCGGTTGAGCAAGCGAGGGCCCAGCTGGCCGACCTGAGCGTCGTTGCACAGGCGTTCGTCTCAAAGGCAGGGTACAGGCCGTCTGTGGACCTGACCTTGTAGGTGCGAGCTTGCGGGTGTGAGCTTGCAGGCGTCAGCTTGCAGGTGTCAGCAAGGCAAGTGCCGCGGGCGGTATCATATGCCCGCGGCAGTCGCCATAATGGGGCTGCACATTCTTGTGGAACCCCTCCCCATGTCAGATTCCCGCCGTCGTGGTACACCACCGCGCTCCAGCAATGACAAGCCGTCTTCGCATCGCTCTTCGAACAGCGCCTCGAACGACCCTGCGAACAGCCGCTCTCGAAGTGCTGCCGGCAAGTCCTCGCGGTCGACCTCGTCGGGACGATCTCGTCAGGGCCACGGCTCACCCAAGGTCGCCATGGGTGAGGTGGCGGATCTGCGGGTGGTGCAGGTCACCGACTTCGGCGCCTTTCTCGACTGGGGCCACGAGCGTGACCTGCTGCTGCCACTCAGCGAACAGCGCCTGACGCCGGCCGTGGGCCGGCGTGTACTGGTCAAGGTCAGCGAGGACCGCAGCGGGCGGCCGGTGGCCTCCCAGCGTCTCGAGCGCTACATCACCGATCACAGCGATGACCATCGTGCCGGCGATGAGGTCGCCTTGGTTATCGCCGACACCACCGACCTGGGGGTCAAGGCGGTGGTCGATCACCGCTGCTGGGGGCTGATCTATCACGATGAGATCAGCCGCCCGCTGCGCCGCGGCCAGCGCCTGACAGGCTACGTCAAGCGGGTGCGCGAGGATGGCCGGCTGGACCTGTCGCTACTGCCGCCGGGCTCGGCCCGTCTGGACGTGGTCGGCGAACAGGTGCTCAAGGCACTGCGCGACGCTGGCGGCTACCTGCCGCTGTCGGACAAGAGTCAGGCCGCCGAGATCAAGGCGCGCCTGGGCGTCAGCAAGAATGCCTACAAGCAGGCCATCGGTCGGCTCTACAAGCGACGCTTGATCATCATCGAGGACAGCGGGGTGCGCCTGGCGCCCAGGGACTCAGGCGCCACCGCGACCAGCGACGGCGACGGCGACTGAAGTGAGTCTGAATCGGCGTGTCGCCGGGTGTAGGCAAGCGGCCGACAGCGACTGACCTTGGTGGTGCCTGGGGTGTCGGGCATACTTGACGGCATCTACCGCTAGCGGACGACCCCCGAATGACCAATCGCCCCCTTCGTGTCGGCGTGGTGATGGACCCCATCGACCAGCTGACCTACAAGAAAGACACCAGTCTCGCCATGCTGTGGTCCGCTCAGGATCGCGGCTGGTCGCTTTGCTACATGGAACAGGAAGACCTGTTCCTCAAGGAAGGCCGCGCCTATGCCCACCAGCGCCCGCTGCAGGTCCACCGCGACCCACAGCACTGGTTCGACCTGGGTGAGGTCGAGTCGCGGCCGCTGGCGGAGCTCGACGTCATCCTGATGCGCAAGGACCCGCCGGTGGATGGCCACTTCCTCAACGCCGTGCATCTGCTGGCCTTCGCCGAGCGCGAGGGCGTGCTGGTGGTCAACCCGACCCGGCCGCTGTTCGAGTGCAACGAAAAGCTGTTCGCCCAGCAGTTCCCGCAGTGCTGCACACCGACCCTGGTGTCCTGTCGCGACAGCGAGATCCGCGCCTTCCAGGCCGAGCACGGCGACGTCATCTTGAAGCCGCTGGATGGCATGGGTGGCAGCGGCATCTTCCACATCGGCCCCGAGGGGCGGAACCTGGGGGCGGTGATCGAGACCCTGACCGAACGCGGCCGTCGCCAGATCATGGCTCAGCGTTTCCTTCCCGAGATCAAGGACGGCGACACCCGCATCCTGCTGGTGGACGGCGAACCGGTGCCCTTTGGTCTGGCGCGGATTCCGTCCGCCGGCGAGACCCGCGGCAACCTGGCCGCCGGCGGTCGCGGCGTCAGCCGCGAGCTGACCGATCGCGACTACTGGCTGGTCGAGCAGGTCAAACCGGTGATCAAGGAGAAGGGCCTGATGTTCGTCGGGCTCGACGTGATCGGTGACTACATCACCGAGATCAATGTCACCAGCCCGACCTGCGTACGCGAGATCGATGACCAGCGCGGCACAGACATCGCCGGCCTGCTGATGGACGCCATCGAGCGTCGCCTGGTGGCGCGCGGCTAGACCTTCGATCACGTCGAGTTTTCCCCACAGTCACTGAGCGCCATGCCCCCGGATGGTACACTGGGGGCATCCTGCCGGGCCGTCGGGGCGACGACTCGCCCTGAGGCCTGGCCACGCATCTGGACGGCGCGCAAGACCGCCTGGGAGTCACATGCAAAGCTTGAAGAACCATTTCCTGATGGCCATGCCCCATCTGGAAGACCCGAACTTCGCCGGGACGCTCAGCTACCTGTGCGACCACGACGAGAACGGCACCATGGGCGTGATCGTCAACAAGCCCACCGATCTGACCCTCGACGCCCTGTTCGAACAGCTCGAGATCAGCGTGGAAGAAGCGGCCAACGCCCAGGCCCCGGTGTACTACGGTGGCCCGGTGCACAAGGATCGTGGCTTTATCCTGCACTCGGGCTCCGCCGAACCCTGGGATTCGAGCATCCAGGTGACCGACGATATCGCCCTGACCACCTCCATGGACATGCTCCAGGCGCTGGCCAAGGGCGAGGGCCCCGAGCGCTTTCTGGTGTGCCTGGGCTGCGCCGGCTGGGAGTCCGGTCAGCTCGAGAACGAGCTGATGGACAACGCCTGGCTGACCGTGGAAGGCCGCGCCAACGTGCTGTTCGAGACGCCGCCGGAGCAGCGCCTGTCGGCCAGCGCCGGGATCCTCGGGATCGACTTGAACCTGATGACCCGCGAGGCCGGGCACGGCTGATGGCCAGTCGCAAGCGTGAGCCGGGCGAGCGCCTGATCCTGGCCTTCGACTTCGGCACCCGGCGCATCGGCGTATCGGTGGGCAACGAGCTGTTGCGCAGCGCCAGGGAGCTCGAGCCGCTGCCGGCCCGGGATGGCATTCCCGATTGGCAACGGGTGAGCGCGCTGGTCGAGGAGTGGCAGCCCGACCGTTTTGTGGTCGGCCTGCCGCTCAACATGGACGGCAGCGAGAGCGAGATGAGCACCCGCGCGCGCAAGTTCGGCAAGCGGCTGTTTGGCCGCTACGGGGTCGAGTGCGAGATGTTCGACGAGCGCGGCACCACCCGGGAGGCCAAGGCCATCGCCCGGGAGCAGGGACACGGGGGAAATTACCGCAAGGAAAGTGTCGACGGCATCGCCGCGGTGCTGATCCTGGAAGGTTTCTTTGCCCGGGAGGAAGGGTTGCCGAGCCGCTGAGGTCGCCACTGTTGCACCGAACTTGTGAAGCATCCAAAAAGCCCGAGGCCAAGGCCTCGGGCTTTTTTCGGGGCAATCGACCCAGGCAGGTTCAGCCCTCCAGGCTTAGCTCCGGTGTCGCCTGGCGGAAGCCGCGGGTCAGCCAGGCCAGCCACGCCAGGCCGCAGGCCAGCCAGATCCCGCCCAGCATCAGTGCGGAGCGGTCCAGGCTGGCCATCAGCCACAGGATCGCCAGCAGACCGATGGTCGGCGCGACGAGGAAGTACAGGCTGTCGGCCAGGCCGCGTCGGCCCTGCTTGATGTAGTAGTGGGCGATCACCGACAGGTTGACCAGGGCGAAGGCCAGGAAGGCCCCGAAGTTGATGAAGGAGGCCGCCGAGAGCACGTCCATGGTCAACGCCAGCAGCGCCACCACGCCGCTGAGTATCAGGCCACCGGTAGGCGTGCCGAAGCGTCCCAGGCGCCCAAGCAGGCGGGTCGACAGGACGCCGTCGCGGCCCATGGCGTAAAGCAGTCGCGAGCCGCTGGCCTGGGCCGCGATGCCGGAGGCAAACTGGCCGACGACCAGGCCGATCAGAAAGATCGAGACGAAGACGTCTCCGCCGATATTGCGGGCGATCTCGTAGGCGGCGGCGTCGGCATTGGCGAACTCGTAGCCCGGCGCGGCGAGCTGCACGAAGTAGGACACCAGGATGAAGATCAGGCCGCCCAGCAGGGTGATCAGCAGGATGGCACGGGGCAGGGTCCGCTCGGCGTCGCGGGTCTCCTCGGTCAGGGTGGTCACCGCGTCAAAGCCGAGAAAGGAGTAGCAGGCGACGGCGGCGCCCGCCATCAGCAGTGGCATCTGGGGGCTGTCGGCGCTGCCGAGGAAGGGCGTCAGGCTCCACAGCGGCTGGCTGGGGTCCCCGAGCACGTAGTGCACCGCCAGGGCGACGAAGGCGGCGATCACCAGCACCTGAACCAGCATCAGCACGCTGTTGACCAGGCTCGCTAGTTTGAGGCCGATGATATTGATGAAGGTGGTGACCGCGATAAAGGCGATCAGCCACACCGGCACCGGCACGGACGGAAAGGCCGAGTGCAGATAGGCGGCACCGATCAGCCAGATCACCATGGGCAAAAACAGGTAGTCCAGCAGGATGGCCCAGCCGGCCATGAAACCCAGTCGATCGTTGATGGCGTGGCGCACATAGGCGTAGGCGGAGCCGGCCACCGGGTAGGCGCTGGCCATGCGGCCATAGCTGTGGGCGGTGAACAGCATGGCGATCAGTGCCGCCGCGTAGGCGCCGGATACCGCGCCTTCGGAGACCACCGCCAGCACGCCGAAGGTGCCGAGGACGATGATCGGTGTCATGTAGGCAAGGCCGAATAGAACGACCTGCCACAGGCCGAGTTGGGGCTTGGAGTGAGACATCTTGGGGCTCGCGTTATGGTTGTTGGTGATGGACAGTCGGGTCAGGCAACCATGGCCAGGCAAACATGGTCAGGCAATCATGGTCAGGAAGGCCGGGTCAGATGAGGCGGAAACCGGGGCCTCGCGAGTCGTCGTCGCGCTGAAGGTCCAGCGAGACGCGTCGATCGGCCAGGTAGTCATAGTCCCGCCGGGCACGATTCAATAGCTCGAGGTCGAGCGATACCAGGTGGACCCCCGCGTCGCGATCGGCCTCGAACAGGGTCTCGCCAAGCGGCGAATACGCCGCGCTGTGGCCGGCGAAGGTCAGGCCGGCGCCCTCACCGCAGCGGTTGGCCATGGCGACAAAGCACTGGTTGTCCTGGGCGCGGGCCTGGGCGGCGCGGGCGTGTACCGGGCCGTAGGGGTCCATGTTGCCGTTGGTCACCAGCATCAGGTCGGTGCCCAGCGCGCCCAGGGCCCGTGCGGTCTCGGGGAATTCGATGTCGTAGCAGATCATCAGCCCCAGGGTCAGCCCGCGCCAGCGGGTGACACCGATGCGCTGGCCCAGGCCGACCAGCTCCCGCTCATCGGGCCACAGGTGGGTCTTGCGATAGGTGAGGGCGATGCCATCTTCCGGGGTGATCAGTAGCGTGGTGTTGTAGACACCATCGGCGGCCCGCTCGAGCAGGCCGATGGCCAGGGCGCAGTCGTGGTCACGGCTGGCCTGGATCAGACGAGCCACCTCCGGGCCATCGAGCGCCAGGGCACGATCGTCGACGTGGTCTTGTTCGGCGAAGCCGCTGAGATGCGTTTCGGGAAAGACCACCAGCGACACCTGGTCGCCGTGGCGTTCCAGGGTGCTCAGGGCGGCGTCCAGGTTGGCCTCGATGTTTCCCTCGATGCCGGGAAGTTGTGCCAGGGCTATCTGCATGGAAGACTCCACAGCCGTTGTTGTCGGTTGGCGTTTTATAGAATGTCAGTATCCTCTATTCACCGAGGCTGCCTATTCCATGGCAGGGTTACCCCCATAGGGTGAGGCGCCGTCAGATGTCGCAGAACAGTGAGGAAGGAACCACGGGAATGCTCGAGGCGATGGGCTGGCATCGCGACTTCGCGCGCCTGCTGGCACGCCTGGAAAGTGAAGACTTCTGGGAGGCCGTCAGCCGCACCCTGGCGCGCCACATCGTCTACAACACCTGGGTGGCGCTGGTCTTCCACGCCGACCAGCCGCCGACCATCCTGGCCGAAAGCGACGAGGACGACGGCGCCGATGAAGGCCTGTTCGAGGACTACCAGCGCGGCCTGTATCTGCTGGATCCCTTCTATGTCGCCGCCCGTGACAATGGCCTCGATGGCCTGGTAACGCTGGATGACGTGGCCCCGGCACGGTTCACCGCGACCGAGTACTACCGGCGTTACTTCCGGCGCAATATCGTCAGTGACGAGGTGCAGATCAATCGGTCACTGGGCGCTGGTCGTACCCTGTGCCTGTCGCTGGGTTCCACCCGAACCTTCCTGCACAGCGAAATCGGCCTGCTGCAGCTGGTCGAGCCCTGGCTCGGTGAGCTGATGCGACTGCGCATGCACTTCGAGCGCTGCGGCGAGACGCCCGGCCCACACCCCTGGCATCCGCACCGAGGTGGCGTCGAAGAGACGGCGACCCGCTTCGGGCTGACCGATCGCGAGCGCGAGGTGAGCCAGTTGATGCTGGGCGGCGGGTCGACCAAGGAGATCGCCCGACGCCTGTCCATCTCGGTGGAGACCGTCAGGGTCCACAAGAAGCACCTGTACGCCAAGCTCGGGATCAACACCCAGGCCGAGCTGTTCTCGCGCTTCTGGCAGGAGCGCCCCTGAGCCTGTGGCGCCGGCGCCAGGCTCCCGCCTGGCACCGCCGCAGCTAGAACTTGGCGTCGTCGACACCGACGCTACCCGGCACAAACCAGGGCACGTCGCGCAGGTCGCGTTCGATCAGGTGCTCGACCTTGAGCAGGGTGGCGAAGATCGCCATGCGCACCGGAATGCCGTTGTCGGTCTGGCGGAAGATCGCCAGGCGCGGGTCGCCGTTGAGGTCGACGTCCAGATCATTGGCCTCCGGGCGGCTGTCCCGGGGCAGCGGGTGCATGATGATGGTGGACGGGTTGCAGCGGCTGTCCATGAAGGCGCGGTGGACGGTGAAGTCCCGCGACAGGTTGAAGCCTTCGCTCATCTCGGCGGTGAAGCGCTCCTTCTGGATGCGGGTGGTGTAGACCACGTCGACATCGGAGAAGTCACCGGCCAGGCTCTCGCGTACCTCCACGTCCAGGCCCTGGCGGCTGACCCGCTCGATCAGGTGGTTGGGCATCTCGAGCCCCGGCGGCGCCACCAGGGTCACGCGCATGGGCGCGTAGAGCGCCAGCAGCTTGATCAACGAGTGCACCGTACGGCCGTACTTCAGATCGCCGGTCATCAGCACGTGGGCACCCTTGAGGGTCTTGCCCTGGCGGCTGAATTCCTTGTCGATGGTGTAGAAGTCCAGCAGCGCCTGGCTCGGGTGCTCGCCGGGGCCGTCACCGGCGTTGATCACCGGCACATGGGTGGCGCTGGCGAACTCGGCCACCGAGCCCTGGTCCGGGTGGCGCATGACGATGGCGTCGCAGTAGCCGGCCATCACGCGGCTGGTGTCGTAGAGCGATTCGCCCTTGGCCATCGACGAGAAGGTGAAGCCGGTGGTGTCGCAGACGCTGCCGCCGAGCCGCGAGAAGGCGGTGTGGAAGCTGACGCGGGTACGGGTGCTGGCCTCGAAGAACAGGTTGCCGAGCACCGCGCCTTCCAGCACCCGGGTGACCTTGCGTCGCTGGGCGACGGGTTCCATGGTGGCCGCCACCCGCATCAGGTGATCGATATCGTCGCGGGACAGGGAGTCGATGGAGAGCAGGTGGGACATCACGGCGGCCTCGGCAGTGGGAACGGGCGCTAGTGTACCGCTGGTGCACACTGAGTTCAGCCTCGAAGAGCGCTTGCCGTGCCCCTCATCAGATTAGGGAGGCCGTAAAGGCGGTGACGGATGCTTGCCAACGCTCTAGCGTTGACTTTGCCGTAGAGGGGTTTGCTCGTTCGCGCGCTGGCAAGGTGGACGCCGGGGCCTCTATGCTGGAAGGCGCCACCGGTGTCGGGCGCATGTAGCCTGGCCCTGGTCTACCAAGTCCAAGTGGAGCCGCCTATGCTGCCGTCCCTGACCCGCTACTACCTGCTCGATGTGTTCACCGACCAACCGTTCGCCGGGAATCCACTGGCGGTGTTTCTCGACGCCGACGGTATCGCGGGGGAGCGCATGCAGGCCATCGCCAACGAGCTGAACCTGGCCGAGACGGCCTTCGTCGGGCGGGCCCAGGCGAGCCGGCATTTTCCGGTACGTATCTTCACTCCTCACCGCGAGCTGCCGTTTGCCGGCCATCCGAGCATTGGCGTGGCCCATCTGATCGCCGCCCAGGGGCTGGTGCATGCTGGCGAGGTCAGCGCCGATAGCCCGGTCATTCTGGATCTGGCTGGCGGGCCGCTCAAGGTGACCTATGAGGGCGACCTGGCACGCTTCAAGATGGCGCGCGCGCCGGAGGTCGGCACCAGCACGCTGGGCCAGTCCAGCGCAGCGGAGCTGGCCGGGCTCGAGCTCGATGACGTCGCCGCGGACCCGGTCCAGGCCTCCTGCGGGCTACCGTTTCATCTGGTCGAACTGGTCAACGTCCAGGCGCTGGCGCGGCTGGCGCTCGATGGCGAAGCCTGGCAGCGCCACGTGTCACCCAGCGCCGTGGAGCAGGTCTACTTCTATGTGCGCGAGGCCAAGGAATCCGGCGAGATTCACGCACGCATGTTCTCGCGCCACGCCGGCAGCTTTGTCGAGGACCCCGCCACCGGCAGCGCGGCGGCGGCGCTGGCGGGATTTCTGGGACAGCAGTCGAAGAGCCAGGGCAACAACTGGCGCATCCACCAGGGCGAGGCGATGCACCGCCCAAGCCAGATCCATGCCCGCGCCACTCGGGACGACAAGGGCAAGGTCAGCGTCGAGATCGCCGGGCAGGCGGTGCTGATGGGCGAGGGCGGTCTCTATCCTCGTGACTGAGGCATCGTCCTTGGTGATCGAGGCGTTACCGAAGCTCGTGCCTTTACCACCCAGTCACTGCACTTTCTGGAGTCTTGCATGACCCGTCATCTGGTCCTGGCCTTCGTTGCCGGCTTTCTCGCCGTGCTGTGCTTCCACCAGCCGGTAGTGGGGCTGTTGCACGCCTACGGGGTGATCCCCTTTGCCCCCTATTCCACCTCACCCGCTGCCCCCCTGGGCGTGCCGGCCTGGTTCTCGGCAAGCTTCTGGGGCGGCGTCTGGGGGCTTGTGATGATGCTGGTGTTCGCGCTCAGGCGGATCGATCAGGGGGGCTGGTGGAAGGCAGGGTTGTTCGGCGGCATCGCCCTGACCCTGGTGGCCATGCTGGTGGTGTTCCCGCTCAAGGGGCGCGGCATCGACCCGGCGATCTTCCCCATCGGCTTTATGGTCAACGGCGCCTGGGGCCTCGGCACCTGGATGTTCGTGCGCGCCTGGCGTCAGTAGATACGTTCCTCTGGAACGGCAGCGGCCCCGTCTGAAGACTGGACTGATCCCCAATAGTTGGACAGTTCATTCAGCCGATGCCCAAGGCCTGAGTCCTGTACTGTGCGGGGCTCAGGCCTTTTAGTTTCAGCTTGAGGCATTCGTGGTTTAAGTAATGGATGCCCTGACCGCCTTCGCCGAGACAGGGGGGACTGACGACCTAGATCGGTGACAGGTGGCGGTGTTGTATGCCGAGGATCGCAGGATGGGGCGCCTGGCCTGGGTGGACACCGACCTAGCACATCGCGGTCATGTCTCGAAAAGGTACGCTGTCGTTGTCCTCAGATATGCCGTTCCACACAGGAACGGTGACAGTAAAAAGGGACGAAAACGTCTTCAGGTTTCGGTGCAGGTTAGCGCCCTTTATCGCGGCGGACATGGCCCATGGTGGGAAAAATGGGTGCGCCATTGGTCTAAGGGTGAGCGACGAAAGTCGTAGCTGAAAAGCTACTAAGAGGCCGACCTTCCGGCGTCTTATTGATTGAAAAATAAGTATTAATTAAAAATGCGTTCCTTTTGGGAATGTTTCGCTTGAGGATCGTGCACTGTTGCCTGTCTGAGGAGGCTCCTAGAGTCGCTGTAACACGACGACTTCCCGGAGATCCTCATGTCTTCCCCTTCGAACCGCCCTGCCATCATCAGTGAGGTTGGCCTGCGTGATGGCCTGCAAAGCCTCACCATGACGCTGCCCACCGAGCGCAAGCTCGCCTGGATTCAGGCTGCCTACGACGCTGGACTGAGAGAAATCGAGGTGGGCTCCTTCGTGCCTCCTCGGCTGATGCCCCAGTTGGCCGATACCGCTGAGCTGGTGGCGTTCGCCAGGACGCTGGAGGCGCTGTTTGTCACGGTGCTGGTGCCAAACCTGAAGGGTGCTGAGTTGGCCATCGCCAGTGGCGCGGACTTGATGCTGCTGCCGCTGTCGGCCAGCCATGCGCACAGCCTGGCCAATGTGCGCAAGACGCCGGATGCGATGATCGAGGAAGTGGCGCGGATCCGTGAAGCGCGCGACGCAGCGGCGAGCGACATCCTGATCGAAGTGGGGATCGGTACCGCTTTTGGCTGCACCCTGCAGGGGGACGTCCCGCGAGATGAAGTGCTCCGGCTGATGGAAGCCGCGCTGGCGGCAGGTGCCGAGCGGGTCAGTCTGGCCGACACGGTGGGCTACGCCGACCCACGTGGGGTTCGAGAGTTGTTTGTCGCGGCTCGAGAACTGGCCGGCGATGCGCTCTGGCGAGCGCATTTTCACGATACCCGGGGCCTTGCCCTGGCCAACACCACGGCCGCTCTCGATGCCGGCATCACCCGTTTCGATGCCTCGCTGGCCGGCATCGGCGGTTGCCCCCACGCCCCAGGTGCCAGTGGCAACACCACCACCGAAGACCTGGTCTTCATGCTCGAAGCCATGGGGCTGGCTACCGGTGTCGACATCGACAGGCTGCTTGACCTGCGCGCCGATCTCGTCGGCTGGCTGGACGGTGAAACCACCCATGGAACCCTTTGGCGGGCGGGCTTGCCAAGAACCTTTTGCTCCGCTTCGTCGTCGCTGGCCTAGCCTTCCTCGCCGTTGTGCTGCGATCACTATTCTTCCACTCGTTCTGCTTACGCAGGGCGTCGCCAAGGACCTCGACATGACAACTGCTAACGACGCTCGTCTGCCGCTATCGGGCATCAAGGTTATTGAATTCAGCCATATGGTGATGGGCCCGACCTGTGGCTTGATCCTTGCCGATCTCGGCGCCGAGGTCATCAAGATCGAACCACCTTGCGGCGACAAGACCCGCAGGATGAGTGGTGTGGGCATGGGGTTCTTTCGAACCTACAACCGCAACAAGAAGAGCGTGGTGCTGGACATCAAGTCGGATGCCGGCCGGGAGGCGTTGCATGCCTTGCTGGAAGACGCCGATGTGATGATCGAGAACTTTCGTCCAGGCCTCATGGAGCGACTCGGATTCGGCTACGCCAGCCTTTCGGCGCGCTATCCCGAGCTGATCTACGTGTCTCACAAGGGCTTTCTCCCAGGCCCCTACGACAACCGCCTGGCTCTCGACGAGGTGGTGCAGATGATGGGGGGCCTGGCGTACATGACGGGCCCGGAGGGTCGCCCGCTTCGTGCCGGCGCCTCGGTCAACGACATCATGGGCGGCATGTTTGGCGCCATCGGTGTCTTGGCTGCCTTGATGGAGCGAGGCCACACTCGGCGCGGCCAGGAAATTCAGAGCGCGCTCTTCGAGAATTGCGTCTTTCTCAGTGCTTCGCATATGCAGCAGGCCGCGATGTCGGGAGAGGTGCCGCCGCCGATGCCCTCCAGGGTGTCGCCATGGACCGTTTACGACGTCTTTACGCTGGCCAGGGGCGAACAGCTTTTCATCGGTGCGGTCAGCGACAAGCAGTGGGTTCAGCTGTGTGAAGTGCTGGGTCGGAAAGACCTGCGGGATGATCCGGCGCTGGCCACCAACGAGCAGCGACTGCCGGTACGCCGCGATCTGCTCGATGCCCTCGGCGAGACCCTGGCGCAACTGGAAATCGAAGATGTCAGCCGCCGGCTGGATCAGGCCGGTCTGCCCTACGCACCGATCACCCGGCCCGACGAGCTGCTCGATGACCCCCACCTCAGGGCCAGCGGTGGGCTTGTGCCACTTGCCAACGACGAGGAGGGAACTACCCAGACCGTGCTGCTGCCGCTGCTGATGGGCGGCAAGCGCCCCCAGGTGCGGATGCCGCTGGCCCGTATCGGTGAGCATACCCAGGAGGTGCTGGGAAAGCTCGGCCTCGCTACCGACCGATCGCTGTGATCTGCCTGCGGTTGTTTACCTGCCGCGAGGTCTGGCAGCGAACCAGACGCTTTTGCACGAAGCACAGCAAGACAAGGCTAAACCACAACAAAGAGAGCCCAGCCATGACTATCCATCGTCTACGCCTGACCACCCTGGCCGCTGCCATCGCCTTGCTCGGGGCTTCCGATGCGTCGCTGGCCGCCGACTACACCTTGCGTCTCGCCCATCAGTTGCCGGCATCCCATCATGTCGCCCAGGCCCTCGAGTCCTTCGCCAGTGAGGTCGAGGCAGGCAGCGACGGGCACCTCGAAGTCGAAATCTTCGGCGGGGCGCAACTGTATGGGCCGACCCAGTTCCACGCTGCGGTGGCTCGCGGACAGATCGAGGCCGCATCGATGCTCAACCTGCTGTGGGGAGGGACCATCCCCGAGATGCAGGTATTCAATATTCCCTACCTGATCACTCATCCGCAGGACCTGGAGAACTTCGCCGACTCCGAGGCCGCCGCCTGGCTCGATCAACGTCTGGCTGAAAAGGGCGTGACCAATCTCGCCTGGCTGGTGGACGCCAACAATCTTGTCTACACCTCGGCTCAGGCGCCGCTGGAGGAGCCTGACGATTTTCAGGGCATCAAGATTCGTGGCCTCAGCAAGGTCTTCGACGCCGGTCTGATCGCCATGGGCGCCTCTCCGTCGACCATGCCTGGTTCTGAGGTCTATCAGGGGCTCCAGACAGGGGTCATCGACGCCGCCATGAGCAGCGCTAGTGCCGTCTACGCTCGCCGCTATTTCGAGGTGCAGGCCTATGGCGTGGGCACCAACCTGATCACCGTGTACCAGAACATCATCGTCAACCCGCGCTGGTGGAGCGAGCTGCCGGATGAGCTGAAGGGCGTGGTGACGTCGGCGCTGGAGCGTGCCGAGCAACAATTGCTGCCGCGCTCCGAAGGCATCTTCTCGGAACAGATCACGCGGCTGGAAGACAGCGGCATGCAGATCACGCTGCTCGACGACGCGCAGCAGCGGGTTCTGGGAGAGGCTATGCGACCGGCAGTTATCGCTGCCTTCCTCGAGACAACTCCTCGCGGGCAGGAACTGTTGGACCTGATCGAACAACGCTGACACGGCCTTCGGCGAGGCAGACGCCCACCGCCGGAAAGGAGAGTGACATGCCTATCGAGACATCAACCGGCTCCACCGAGCCCTGTTTCGACAATCGAGCGGCGCGCCTTTGCCGCCGCCTATCGCCGGTGGTCGCGGCTTTGACCACCCTGTTCATGGCGGTATCGGCGCTGGGCGTACTGGTCGCCATGCTGCTGATCGGCTATTCGGTCATCGCCCGCTATCTGTTGGGAAGTCCTTCGCTATGGATCGATGACGTGGTCACCTTCGTGCTGGTGGGGATCGTCATGTGCGCTACCGCCTCAGCGCTGCGCGAGGGACGACACCTCAGCGTCGACTTGATGACCGAACGCCTGGGACAGGGACGCCGACGCTGGGTTCAGGCCTGGTCGATGGTGGCGGTGCTGGTGGTCGCGCTGTTTCTGATCATCGACGGCTGGCAGACGGCGATGTTCTCGAAAATGCTGGGCATGACCACCATCGGCTACGTGCAGGTGCCGCTGTACCTGCTGCAGTTGATGATCCCCTTCGGTGGGGTAATGCTTGCCATGGTAGCGCTGGAGTCGCTGCTGCGCCTGGCCGGAGGAGGACAGGCCTTCGTCGTCGTGGACGCTGACGACAGCCATGCCAGGGAGGTGCGCTCATGATGTCGGTCGCTGCCATCCTGCTGGGTCTGGTGCTGCTGCTGTTCACCGGGCTACCCATCTTCGCGGGGCTGTCGCTGTTCGGTGGCGGGCTGCTGATTGGCTCCGGGGCCGGGGTGGTCGGGGTTTCCGAGGTCATCTTTCACAAGATCAGCCTCTACGTGCTGCTGGCCATCCCCCTGTTCGCCTATATGGCCCATATCATGATTCGTGCGCGGATCATCGATGACCTCTACAACACGGCCTATACCCTGACGCGGCATATGCCGGGAGGCGTCGGTATCGCCACCATCCTGGCCTGCATGATCTTCTCTGCGATTTCCGGGTCGAGCGTGGCTACGGCGCTGACCATTGGCGCCGTGGCGATACCGCAGATGATCCGTTTCGGCTACGACCCCAAGGTCGCCTACGGGCTTGTGGCCGCCGGGGGCACCCTGGGCATCCTGATTCCGCCTTCGGGGCCGATGATCATCTACGGCGTGGCCACCGATACCTCGATCGGTGGGCTGTTCATGGCCGGACTGATCCCGGGGCTGATGCTGGCGCTGATCTTCATGCTGTCCACCGCCTTTCAGCAGCGCCACCGTCAGCGCGAACCCAGAGCCAGCCTCAAGGAGGCGCTGGTCGCCATTCGTGGTTCCGGCTGGGCGCTGGCCTTGCCGACCCTGGTGCTCGGCGGCATGTACGTGGGCGTGTTCACGGCCACTGAAGCGGCGGCGGTAGGGGCGCTGCTGGCGCTGGCGGTCGGCAGCCTGATCTACCGCACCGTCGGGCTCCGGCAGATCTGGGCGTCGGCCATAGATGCCAGCCGTACCTCGGCCATGCTGTTCATGATTCTGGCCGGCGCCGCAGTCTTCAGCCATGCCCTGACCAAGCTGATGATTCCTCAACAGATCGTGGGTCTGGTATCGACCATGGAGATGGGGACCTTCGGCTTCCTGCTGGCGATGATGGCACTGATCTTCGTGCTCGGCATGTTTCTCGAGTCCATCGCCATCATCCTGATCACCTCACCGGTGGTGCTACCCGCGCTGACGCTGCTTGATATCAGCCCCATCTGGTACGGCGTCATGCTGGTGATCAACCTGGAGTTGGCCATGATCACCCCGCCGGTGGGCATGAACCTCTTCACCATCAAGGCGGTTACCGAGGCGCCGATTGGTCAGATCATCCGCGGCTCACTGCCCTTCGTGGTGTTGATGCTGCTGGGCCTGGCTCTGGTGATGGTCTTTCCAGGCCTGGCGCTGTGGTTGCCCGGGACCATGCTGGACTTGGGGCCTTGAGCCGGAGACACGCGGCATAGGTTGCTGGTCAGCATTAGGCGCTGTCCGAAAAGTCGACGAGCGAAGGTTAGACAAGGCAAAAATCGGTGAGAAAGCGCAGTTTACGGGGTGTAAATGAGCATTTTGACCGGGCTGGCGCACCAGCCGATTTTTAACGCCGTATTACCGAGCGCAGGCACTTTTCAGACAAGCCCTAAGGCGACGACGAGGCTGACTCGGTCAGGTAGTCGAACAGGTGGCGGGCGGGGGCGCTCAGGGCGTCGAGGTCGCGGACGAAGGCGACGAAGCGTCGGGTGGCCCATTCGTCGACCAGGGGAATCGCACGAATGTCCATGGCCTTGGCGTAGAGACCGGCGGCGTCCATGGGCACCACCGCCACCGCCAGACCCGAATCGACGATGCGAAAGGTCGCGTCGAAGGTGGTGACATGGACGCGAAAGCGAATCGCCCGCCCCAACAGAGTCGCCTCGCGTTGCAGGGTCAGACTGACCAGGCTGCCGGGTAAAATCTCTACATGGTCGTAGGCGAGCGTTTCCTCGAAGCGCAGCTGATGTCGCTCGGCCAGAGGGTGGTCCGGCTTGACCACCAGACCGAGCTGGTCGGTGTGGTAGTGGCGATGGTGCAGGTGGTGGGTGCGGGCGTTTTCCCAGCACAGTCCAATATCGGCTCGGCCTTCCTCGATGCCACGGGTGATCAGCGCGCTGATCTTTTCCTCCAGATTCACCTGAACCCGGGGGTGCTCTTTCATGAACTGACTGATCTGGCTCGGCAGAAACTGGCACACCGCCGACAGGCTGGCGAGGATACGAAGGTTGCCCTGCAGGCCATGGCTGAATTCACTTAATTCAGCCTGCAGGCGCTCCATCGAAGAGAGCGTCTCGCGAGCTGCACGCAGCATCACCTCACCGGCCGGTGTCACCACCACGCCGCGCTTGCGGCGGATCAGCAGGCGGACCCCCACCTGATCCTCCAGCGCCGTCATGCGCTTGCTGATGGCCGAGGGGACGATGGCCATCTGCTCGGCGGCGGCGGCGATGCTGCCCTGGTCGCACACGGCGATGAACAGTGCCAGGGATTGGGGATCGAAATGTCGCATCGGCTCTGGCCTGTCAGGGACGAAATGGATCCAGGTAACGACGCTGCACATTGCAGCTGGATGGATCGACTATAGCGAGTCTTGGCGAGGCCTGCTGGAGGCTCCTTCGCGTGGTCTTGACGGTATCGGTCTGGCACGTCCGCCTGACAGCCCTTTTATTTACCACGGTTTTTTCGATGTCAGGCCGAGGTCCTGCCCTGACTCGAGTCCTCGGCCGATGCTGCCAGCGCTTCCAGGTCGCCCTTGTCGGTGACGATAAAGTGGTAGCAGATCAGCGCCAGCACGCCGGACAGGCCGATGGCGATGGCCATGCTGTGGGAGGTGCCGTCGTGGAACTGTCCGACCAGGGCGCCGACACCGGCGGCGATGCTCATCTGGATAAAGCCGAACAGCGCCGAGGCTGAGCCGGCGCAGTGGGGGTTGGGTGCCAGGGCGCCGCCCATGGTCTGCGGCATGATGATGCCGAAGCCGATCATGTAGGCCATGTGGGGGCCGATGACCGCCCAGGGGGTATGCACGCCGGCCAGCGCGAGCAGTGCCATGGCAGAGCCGCCGAGGGCGGCGATCAGGCTGGCGGCGACCAGCAGCTGGTGGCGGCTGCGGCGACGGCTGAGCTTGGCGCTGGTCAGCGAGCCGATGAAGAAACCGAGCACGATGGCGGCGAACAGGTAGCCGTAGACGTCGGGGCTGACCCCCATGTAGTCGATCAGCACGAACGACGAACCCGACAGAAAGGCGAACAGACCGGAGAAGGCAGCGGCGTTGGCCAGGGTATAACCGACGAAGTCGCGCTGGCCGAGCAGCGAGCGGAAGGTGATGGCCAGCGCCGAGGGCTTGATCGACTGGCGCCGGTCCCGCGGCAGCGGCTCGGGCATCATCGCGATCAGCCCCAGCATGGCGGCGGCGTAGAGCGCCAGCAGCAGGAAGATGGCGTCCCAGCCGAACCACACCAGTAGCCCCGCACCGACCACCGGGGCCAGCGCCGGGGCCAGTGCCATGACGCTGGCCATGTAGGAGAGGATGCGGCTGGCCTCGAAGGGGCCGTGGATGTCGCGCACCGCGGCGCGGCCCAGCACCGGCCCCGCCGAGCCTCCCAGCGCCTGGAAGAAGCGCGCCACCAGCAGCGTCTCGATATTCGGCGCGAAGGCGCAGACCAGGCTCGCCAGCAGAAAGACCCCCATCCCGAGTGCCAGCACCGGCTTGCGTCCGAAGCGATCGGACAGCGGACCGCACAGCAGCTGCGCCATGGCGAAGCCGATCAGATACAGCGACAGGGTCAGCTGGATCTGATCGGCTCCGGTGCCCAGCGCCTCGCGCATGGCGGGCATGGCCGGCAGGTACATGTCGGTGGCCAGGGGGCCCAGGGCGGTCAGCGCCGCCAGCAGGGCCACGGTGGCGCGGGAGGTCGGGTTCAGCACGCGCAACTCCTTGTGTCAGTGACGGTTGGGTCAGGGAAGGCGAAGGGAGCGCGAAAAGCGCTCCCTTCGCGGTGTCGATGCTGCTGCTTGGAGGCAGACATCGTTCCGTCAGTGTTTCCTTAGTCGGCTTATTCTAGCCGATCTCAGACAGCGTCTGGCTGAACACCCGGTGCCGCCTTGTCGAAGGCCGGCAGCGCTCGCGCTCGCTCCGATACCGCGCGCACTCGCGCAAAGGGCACGAGGTCGCACTCGAAGCGCTCGGCGTTGAACACCTGGGGTATCAGGCAGACGTCGGCCAGGGTCGGCTCATTGCCGACGCAGAAGTCGCCCATGGTGTGCTCAAGCATCGCCTCGACGGCGGTCAGCCCCGTTGCTACCCAGTGGCGGTACCAGGCGAGCCTGGCGTCATCCGATAGTCCGAGTTCGCCGGTCAGGTGCTTGAGCACCCGCAGATTGTTCAGCGGGTGGATCTCGCAGGCGACGGCCTGGGCCAGCGCCCGGATCTTCGCCCGATGCTCGGCGGAGCCGGGCAGCAGCGGCGGTTCGGGGTAGCGCTCGTCGAGGTATTCGCACAGCGCCAGGGATTGGGTCAGCGCCTGTCCCTGGTCGGTGACCAGGGTCGGCACCAGGCCCTGGGGATTGCGCGCCAGATTGTCGGCATCACGCTGCTCGCCCTTGACCAGATTGACCGGGTGATGGTCGAGGGTGATGCCCTTTAGATTGGCGACGATGCGCACGCGATAGGCCGCCGAAGAGCGAAAGTAACCGTAGAGTTGCATGGCAGGTTCCAGAAATTGGCGGGGGCGGGCCAGATGCTCGTGTGGCGGCCCGAGCGGTGGCGGGACGCCCGCCGGGGACGGCGGGCGTCGAGGGCCGAGGTGTCGACGGTGGTGGACGTCAGCCCCAGGACTTGAGGGGGCTGGCTCAGTCCTTGGGTTGGTACTTCACCACCCGCTGGTCGATGGCGCCGAAGATGCTCTGGCCGGCCTTGTCGAACATCTCGATGCGCACCCGGTCACCAAAGCGCAGGAAGGGCGTCTTGCTGTCGCCGTGCAGGATCTTCTCGACCATTCGTACCTCGGCCAGGCAGCTGTAGCCGACGCCGCCGTCGGCCACCGGCTTTCCGGGACCGCCATTCGGATCCGGATTGGACACGGTGCCGGAGCCGACCACCGCGCCGGCGCCCAGGTAGCGGGTGCGGGCGGCGTGGGCCACCAGTTGCGGGAAGTTGAAGATCATGTCCGGGCCGGACTCGGGCTCGCCGAACTTGTCGCCGTTAAGATGGACCGTCAGCGGCAGGTGCACGCGGCCATCCTTCCACGCCTCGCCCAGTTCGTCCGGGGTGACGCAGATCGGCGAGAAGCTCGAGGCCGGCTTGGCCTGGAAGAAGCCGAAGCCCTTGGCCAGCTCCCCGGGGATCAGGCCGCGCAGACTGACGTCGTTGACCAGCATCAGCAGCTTGATGTGGCCGGCTGCCTGTTCGGGGCTCACCGCCATCGGCACGTCGTCGGTGATCACCGCGATCTCGCCCTCGAAGTCGATGCCGTGGTCTTCGCTGACCGCCTCGATATCGTCGTAGGGACCGATGAAGCTGTCGCCGCCGCCCTGGTACATCAGCGGGTCGGTCCAGAAGGTCTCCGGCATCTCGGCGTTGCGCGCCTGGCGCACCAGTTGCACATGGTTGAGATAGGCCGAGCCGTCGGCCCAGTGATAGGTACGCGGCAGCGGCGAGTGCAGCGCTTGAAGATCGAGCTCGAAGGCCTCCTCGGCGGCGCCGTCGTTGAGGCGCTGGTAGATATCTTCAAGGCGCGGGGCCAGCTCGTCCCAGTCTTCGACGAGCTGTTGCAGGGTGGTGGCAATCTGCGGCACGCGTACGGCGTGGGTCAGGTCGCGGGAGACGACGATCAGCTCGCCGTCGCGTCCGCTCTTGAGGGTGGCCAGTTTCATCAGAGGGTTCCTTGTGGTCAAAGCAGAGGTCGGTCAGGGCCGCGTCGGATCGAAGTGGGACTTGAGTCCCTTCCACACATCCACGTAGTCGCGCTGGCGGAAATCGGCGGCCAGCGCCTTTTCGGTAGGCTGGAAGACGTAGCGGCTCTCGAACATGAAGGCCAGGGTCGCCCCTTGATACTGAGGCTCGAGGCTGGCGTCGGAGGCCTTCTCGAAGGTCTCGGCGTCGGGACCGTGGGGCGACATGCAGTTGTGCAGGCTGGCGCCGCCAGGCAGGAAACCTTCGGCCTTGGCGTCGTACTCGCCGTGGATCAGGCCCATGAATTCGCTCATCAGGTTGCGATGGAAGTAGGGCGGGCGGAAGGTGTTGTCGGCCACCATCCAGCGCGGCGGGAAGATCACGAAGTCGATGTTGGCCATGCCCTCGGTGTCCGACGCCGACGTCAGCACGGTGAAGATCGAAGGATCCGGATGGTCGAAGCTGACCGTATTGATGGTGTTGAAGTTGGCCAGGTCGTACTTGTAGGGCGCCACGTTGCCGTGCCAGGCGACCACGTCCAGCGGCGAGTGGTCCAGCCGGGTCGCCCACAGAGCCCCGGAGAACTTGGCCACCAGTTCGAAGTCGCCCTCGAGGTCCTCGTAGGCGGCTACCGGCGACTGGAAGTCGCGCGGGTTGGCCAGGCCGTTGGCGCCGATGGGGCCGAGCCCCGGCAGCTCCAGGGGACTGCCGTAGTTTTCGCAGACATAGCCCCGGGCCTGGTCGCCCTCACTGATGCGGACCTGGAACTTGACCCCGCGCGGGATCACCGCGATCTCGCCGTTGCCCACCTCGAGCGCGCCGAACTCTGTGCCCAGGCGCAGGGTGCCCAGCTGAGGCACGATCAACAGTTCGCCGTCGGCGTTGTAGAAGAAGCGTTCGGTCATGTCCTGGTTGCAGGCATAGACATGGACACCGCAGCCGGCCTGGGTGCCGGCGTCGCCATTGACCGCGATGGTGGCAAGACCATCGATGAAGTCGGTGGCCGCCTCGGGCAGGGGAGCAGGGTCCCAGCGCATCTGGTTGGGGTCCGCGGCGGGACGCGACAGCGGTGCGGTGGCGAGACCGCCGTGCTCCAGCGGGCGGTAGGCGCTCTGGGCCACCGAGGGGCGGATGCGGTAGAGCCAGCTTCTCAGGTTATGGCTGCGCGGCGCGGTGAAGGCCGAGCCGGTGAGCTGCTCGGCGTAGAGCCCGTAGGCGCAGCGCTGGGGCGAGTTCTGCCCCTGAGGCAGGGCGCCGGGTAGCGCTTCGCTGGCGAAGTGATTACGAAAACCGCTTTGATACGCAAGCGGCGTCTGGTCGAGACGTCGGGACATCGGGAAATCCTCCGCTCAGGATGATGAGGTGTCGTGTCGGGATGCTCGCCGCCCCACTGCATACTGAGTCCTGTGATAAAGCTCGGGTCGAGGCGGTCACATCATCGCTATGGCATGCCTGGAATATAGTTTCATTTGAAACTATATTCCAGGCCTTATCGCTAGAGAGACGGTGCCAACCCCACCGGTATCTGATTTACCCTTTAAAAACATGAGATTGATGGGATAAGACATACGTCTATAGCAATACCGTGGTGCGAAGCTTCACTTGGCGGTTGGGTGCGGTGTAGACACTATCCCCAAGGCGTCAGGCGACAGTATGAGCGCAGGGGAAAGGTCGCCTAGACTGCGCCCACCCACTTTGGGCAAGTGTGGATCGGCGTCGTGATAGCCAGCGGGGTGTGAAGGCCGCAATACGAGATGGGGGCTACTTCCCTGCAAGTGAAGTGGACTTCGAGAGAGCATGACAGACGCTGTGCCATTGCCGCGAAAAGCATAGAATTGGGCAGTGCTGCCACGAAAAGTAACGTTATCATCGTGTTATTGAGTTATCTTAAAGTCATATAAGCGTTTGTTTAAAAAATAATAAGACGCCGTCAACGTGAAGTGGACAAAAGTCCCTTCGATCTCGACATGACGAAGGTAGTGGGCATCGGTCATCAGACGTCGAGCCTATGCACAGGGAGAACAGCAAGTGTCGATGGCAAAGATGCCCCATCTGGTGCATTGGTTAACTGGACAGTTTCGTGAAACTGAGCGAGAAGCCTGGTATCGCCGCGCGATCAAGCCGAGGGTGCGCTGCGAGTCACGACTGGCCTGGATGCTTGCCGCATTGATATTCGGCATGTTCTCGATTTCCGATTACTTTTATGTCGGCCAGAGCCGCGAGCTCTACCTGTTGCTGGCCATGCGCGTGGTCGTCGTCGGTAGCTGTCTTTTTCTGGCTTGGGCGATTGGTCGATGGGGAAGCTATTCGCAGCGCCTCTGGCTGCATGCTTTGCCGTTGTGGGTTATGGCGACGGGCATCATCCTGATTGTTCCGCTGCGTCCAGACTCCCTTTCGACGCAGATGATGGCTGTCATCGTTGCTACCATGGCCTTTTATCTGCTGATTCCCAACCTGCTCACCGTGGTGGCGATGGCGAGCCTGTATCTGGGTATCGGTTTTCTGTGCGCCTCTGCCATCTTTGCCGACAGTTCGCCTGTCGATGTGTTGCGCATGGCGCTGTTGTTGATCATGGCCAATGCGGTCGGGTTCTGCACCTTGCTGCGGGTAGAGCGCCTGCAGCGCAAGCAGTTCGCGATATTGAGCGAAGAGCGCGACCAAAACCGACAATTGCTTCGTGAGATGGCGCATCGTCAGTCCCTTGAAGGTCAGTTGAGACGGCTGGCCGAGCGCGATGCCTTGACCGGTCTCGCCAATCGTCGGCACTTCATGAAGCGGGCCCAGAGCATGTTTGAGTCTGCCCGGGAAGTACAGGCGCCCTTCAGCCTGTTTATGCTGGATGTCGATCACTTCAAGACCATCAATGACACCTGGGGCCACAGTCATGGAGACCGAGTGCTGATGGAGATCGCCCGAGTGTGTGCCGAGTCACTGCGTTCCCATGATCTGATCGCGCGTTTCGGCGGCGAAGAGTTCGTGGTCGCATTGCCTGATACCTCCTTGAGTGACGCTTTGCCGGTCGCACAACGTCTGCATCGAGCGGTCGCCGACCTGGCGCTGCCGTTTGAGGGGGGTGAGAGGGGGGCGGCGGTCACCGTTACCATCGGCATTGTCGAAGCCCGGCCCGATGAGGACAATCTGGAAGTGCTGATTCATCGCGCCGACAAGGCGCTTTACGTCGGCAAGCGTGACGGCAGAGACCAGGTAGTAGCCTGTCGCGAGAGCCAGGCGTGAGTGCGAAAGCGATGCTGATGGTAAGGTCGCGAGCTACGTTGCCGGTTCTGGCGTTCCCGGTTATCGTCAGTGACGGATGGTGGCGTGCCACGCTGGCGTGGCGCTGTCGCGATGGACGCTGACCACGGGGACGAGGCCATGGGCTCGCGTAAGCGAGAAACACCGACCAGCAGCGGGGTACCGCATCTGGATCTTTTGCAGTTCCTGCCGTACCGGCTGAACAGTCTGGCGGACCGTTTGAGTCAGGCGCTTTCGCAGATGTACGCAGAACGTTACCAGTTGACCATTGCCCAGTGGCGAGTGCTGGCGTGGTTGTCGCACCTGGATGAGCTATCGGCCAAGCAGATCGCCCAAGCTACTCGCATGGATAAGGTGCGTATTTCTCGGGCCGTACAGGCCCTGGAGGAGCGTGGTCTGATCCGAAGAACGCCTTCGCCCAGTGACCAGCGTGTACAGCACCTGCGACTGACCGAGGCGGGGCAGGCCTTACTGGCCGACTTGATCCCCGATGCCTTGCAATGGGAGGCCGATGTGGTGGCCGCTCTCTCTCAGGGCGAGTGTCATCAATTGATAAGCGTGATCGGCAAGCTCGAACGCCAGCTCGACCGACTGGAGCAGGGCAGTGGCCCCTGGTCACAGGACCGCTCCGGCGATCCCATGGAGACGCAGGGTTCTCCCGAGCTCGACCAGGATCGCTAGGGCCTGTTCGCGCACTGCTCCAGGCGTTCGGCCAGCCACACCTCGATGATCGATTGGCGAGTCACTCCCAGGCGGCTGGCTTCCTCGTCGAGAGACACGATCATCCACACAGGAAAGTCGACGTTGCCCCGTCCTTGTGACTGGTTGGGGCGCCGAGCCCTGGACGGGGAGAGGGCTTCCGAGACGTCTTCGCCATCATCGAATTTTTTGATCAAGCGTCCTGGCTTTCATGGAGCTCCACCTCTTTCTTCCGCGAACGCCGTAGAGAGATGATGCGTAGCCCGGTCGCGCGGCGTTACAACGGCAGAACAGTGCTTGCCTTCGATCGAGCCAATAACCAGCGATCCAGGTTCGTCGGGCGTCTTGGCGGGGATCTCGATAAGGAGAGGGTCAAACCAGCGTCGTTGTGCATCAAGGGCGCCAATCCCATGCTTGGCCTTGGGGCCGGGATCGAGGGCAGGTCCTCACTGCGGATAAGGGTCAAGTCGCCACTGCGACAGGCAGATTCGCCCCCCTCACTCCCCGATCACCCACCAGCCATCGACCTCCTCGACCGGTACCGGGTCCAGCGCTTCGCCCTGGGCGGGGCCGGAGATGCCTTCGCCGCTGTCGAGACGGAAGCAGGCCTGGTGGTGGGTACAGATCAACAGCTCGCCGTCGCGGCTGAGGATGTTGCTGCCGCGGCCGTCCAGCGGCAGGTACTGATGGGGGCAGGCGTTGACGTAGGCGTGCACCCGGCCATCGGCGTGGCGGGCGAGGATCAGCGGGAAGCGGCCGTTGTCGCTCTCGATATTGAGGCAGCGGCTCTCGCCCGGGGCCAGGCTGGTCGATTCCAGCACGGTGGTCCCGGGTGGCGGTGCGCTCTTGTACTTGCGCCAGGCGTCGGTCATCGGGGGATCTCTTGGGGGAGCCGGTGAGCCCGGGTGTCAGGGCTTGAAGTCCTCGGCGGCGGGAATGCGTCCGCCTAGCTGGGCGGTAATTTCTGCGGCGGTGGCGCGCACCAGCTCGCCGAGCTGGGACAGGCGTTCGTCGGGGATACGCGCCACCGGCCCGGAGACCGAGATGGCTGCGAGTGGCGTGCCCAGTTCATCGTGGATGCAGGCGGCCACGCAGTGCAGGCCGATGGCATGCTCTTCGCGGTCGCAGGCGTAGCCGCGTTCACGGATCTCGGCCATGGCGCGACGGAGCTCGGAGGGACTCGACAGGGTGTTGACGGTGACACGGTCCAGGCCGCGTTCGGCCAGCACCCGCTCCAGGTCGTCGTCGGGCAGCCAGGCCATCAGCGCCTTGCCCACGCCCGAGGCGTGCAGCGGGGCACGTGAGCCCAGACGGGTGATCATGCGCATCATCTGGGGCGATTCGCTCTGCGCCAGGAACACCGCCGTGGTGCCTTCACGCACGCCCAGATTGGCGGTCTCGCCGGTCTCACGGGTCAGTCGGCGCAGGTAAGGACGGCTGGTGGCAACGAAGTCGCGTGCCTCGAGAAAGCTGTTGCCGATGCGAAAGGTCTTGACGTCGATGCGCCAGACGCCGAGTTCCTCGTCCTGGGTGATGAAGCCCTGGCTCAGCAGGGCCTGCAGCAGGCGATGGGTCGTGGACGGTGCCAGATCGGCCTGCTCGGCGATGTCGGACAGCGCCAGGCCGCCCGGGTGCATCGCCAGCAATTCCAGCAGGTTGAGTCCCCGCACCAGCGACTGGCTGTGGCCTCCGCTGGCCTTGCCGCTGGCCGGTCGGCCGGCCGTTCTGCGCTTGCTTTCCGTCACCTTGCATCTCCTGGGTCAACCGTTTGGCACAGTCCTTAGCATACCTGTTGGCGCGGCCGCTTGTCGCGTTTGCGGAAAAGGCTTCCACAGGCGGCTCTGCCTTGGCTGAGCCTGGTCCGGCGCTCAGCGATGGCGCCAGTGGGGGGCGCGCTTGGCGACGAAGGCGTCGATGCCTTCGGCCACGTCTTCGGCCATCATGTTGGCGGCCATCACCTCGCCTGCGTAGGCGTAGGCCTGGCCCAGCGGCAGGGCTCGCTGGCGGGCCAGCATGGCCTTGCCGGTGAACAGCGCCACCTGACTCTTGGCGCGCAGGCTGTCGAGCAGCACCTCGAGACTGTCGTCGAGGGCGTCGTCCTCGGCGACCCGGTTGACCAGGCCCCATTCCAGCGCCTGATCGGCGTCGATGAACTCGCCGGTAAACAGCATCTCGGCGGCCTGCTTGGGACCGATATTGCGGGTCAGCGCCACCGCCGGGGTGGAACAGAAAAGCCCGACCTTGATACCGGAGACGGCGAAGCGCGCCGAGCGGGCGGCCACCGCCATGTCACAGCTGGCTGCCAGCTGGCAGCCGGCGGCGGTGGCAAGCCCCTGAATTCGAGCGATCACCGGCACCGGACAGTCCTGCAGGCGCTGCATGACCCGGGAGCACTGGGCGAAGAGCTGTCGATAGGCGTCCTCGTCGCCGAGCTCGCGCATCTCCTTGAGGTCATGGCCGGCGCAGAAGGCTCGGCCCTCGGCAGCGATCACTACCGCCCGCAACGAAGGATCGGGGTCGATTGCGGCAAAGGCATCATCCAGTGCGGTGAGCATGTCCCGGGACAGGGCGTTGAAGCTTGCCGGGCGGTTGAGGGTCAGATGGACGACCCCACGATCATCGTGACGCACCACGGCGAGGTCACCGGTGTCAGGCTGGGCGGAAGGTGAGGCGGGCATCGTCATGGCTCCAACGAGGGAAAACTTCGCAAGCCTAGCGCGTGATGACGCCTTTTCGGGGCCTGCTTCGACCAAAGGGGAAGAGTGGCCTGGCCTCCCTGGTTGACGCCAGGGCGGCGCCAGAGCGGCGTCAGAGTAGCGCCAGGACGACGACAGGGGCGGCTTGCTGGCGGCCAGCGTCCGTGGTCATGGCCGTGGAGGATGGCGTACATTCGCACAAGCGATCCACGACGCGAGAGGCGCATGATGCAGGACGACAGGCTGAGGCCCAGGCCGATGCAGGGCGACGTGCTGGCCACGCCGCGTAGCCGGCTGCGCCCGCTAGAGCGCTATGATCTGCCTGGCTTGAGCCGACTGCTGGCCGATCCCCGGGTGATGCGTCACTCGCTCCACGGTGTGCAGGACTTGGCGGGTAGCCGTCGCTTTCTCGATGCCTGTCGCGCGAGCTACGCCGACAAGGGCTTTGGCTACTGGGCGGTGGTGCACCCGGTATCGCGAGCGTTGATGGGCTTCTGCGGCTTCGATCACGAAATCCTCGACGGCGAGCGGGAGTTGGCCATTGGCTATCGTTACGCCGTGCATCATTGGGGTAGAGGGCTTGCCACCGAGGTGGCCCTGGCGGTGGTGGCCCACGCCTTTGCCATCACCGACTGCGAGTCGCTGGTGGCGGTGGTCGATCCCACCAATGTGCCGTCGAGCCGAGTGGCACAGAACGCGGGCTTTGTGTGGGAAGGGATGACGACGCTCGAGGGCCAGCGAGTGAAGGTCTACAGGCGTCATCGCTACCGTGAAGTCAGAAGCTGCTGAGCCTGGGCTGCGTCCCTGTCCTGGGGAAACGAAGCGGGCCCGCGTGGCGGGCCCGAAAGTGGCGTCATGGTGTCCTCGAGGGGACGGTGTGGCGTGTCAGACGCTGTCGCGGAAGACCCGATCGGCCTTGGGCAGTACCAGATTGAGCACGATGGCAAACAGCGCGCCGGGGATCAGCCCTGACTCGATGATGGCCTGGAGGTTGTCGCTCAGATTGGCGTAGAGCCCTTCCTGGGCCGGCAGGCCCACCGCGGCGGACAGCGAGACCCCGATGATCACCATGTTGCGCTTGTTGAAGTCGATATGGGAAAGCATCTTGATCCCGGCGCTGGCGATCATGCCGAACATGATCAGTACCGCCCCGCCCAGCACCGAATTGGGGATGCTGGAAACGATGGCGCCCAGCTTGGGGATCAGGCCCGCCAGCAGCAGGAAGGCGCCGCCGATGGCCACCACATAGCGGCTGACCACACCGGTCAGCGCCACCATGCCCACGTTCTGGCTAAAGCTGATCTGGGGGAAGGCGTTGAAGATCGCGGCGAACACACTGGACAGGCCGTCGGCCATGACCCCACCGGAGAGCTCCTTGTGGGTCGGCTCGCGGTCCATCCCGCCGGCGGTGGTGCCGACGATGTCGCCGATGGACTCGGCGCAGGTGACCACGGCCAGCAGCACCACCGGCAGGATCGCCGCCAGATGGAATTCAAGCCCGATGGTCAGCGGCACCGGCAGTGACAGCCAGTCGGCGTCACCGATGGTGGAGAAGTCGATATAGCCGAACATGGTGGCCACCACGTAACCGGTGATCAGGCCGATCAGCGGCGCTGCTTCGGACCAGATACCGCGGCCGTACTGGTGCAGACCCAGGGTCACCACCAGTACCAGCGCCCCCAGCAGCAGGTGGTGGGTGGCGCCGAAGTCGGCGGCGCCGAAGCCTCCGCCCCAGTAGGCGAAGCCTACCGGCATCAGCAGGGTGCCGAGCATGACCACGAAGGTGCCGGTGACCACCGGCGGGAACAGAAACCGGAACACCGGCAGAAACATGCCCACCAGGGCCATGGCGACCCCGCCACACAGGGCCGCGCCAAGGGCCGCCGGTAGCCCCATGCCCACGGCAATGGGAATCAGCACCGGGACGAAGCCGAAGCTGGTGCCCATGACGATGGGCAGGCGGGCGCCGATGGGGCCTATCCCCAGCGACTGCACCAGGGTGGCGACACCGGCCACGAACATCGCCGCCTGGATCATGAAGGCGGTCTGGTCCGCCGGCAGGTCGGCGGCGCCGGCGATGATGATCGGCACCGTGACGTTGCCGACGAACATCGCCAGCACGTGCTGCAGGCCCAGCGGAATGGCGCGCCCCAGGGGCGGCATGGCGTTGACGTCATGGGTCGAGCGCACAGATGCGCTTTCCAGGTTGTCCCCGGAGGAGTCGTGGGTGGGCATGGCAGGGTTTTCTCCTGTTGTCGTTGTAGCACCGGCGTCCTTGTCGGAGCGTCGGCGGCGAAACCCCGGAGACCGTGACAGGCGTCAGACCGTCTGTGCTGACTGCCGTGGCACGGCGACCGTTGTCAGGGGGCGGCAGCGTCGGCCCTGGCCCGTGGTGCCGCGCTGCGCTCGAGATCCGTTCGTCGTTCGCTGTTGTTGCCTTTTGTCTTCCCGTCGTCCTGTTCGAAGATGTGCGTCCAGGCTCGCCCCGAGCCTCCTAGACCGCGCGCCTTAGCCGCATCGCCGCCGCGTTGTGGCGAGCCATCAGCTCGCCCAGATCGACGTCGAGCGGCTGGCCGTCGGCCACCCGCCACTGGCCGGCCACCATCACTCGGTCGGCACGGTGGGCACCGCACAGCAGCAGCGCGGCCAGCGGGTTCTCGGCGCCCGAGAAGCGCGGCTCGTCCAGCCGGAACAGCGCCAGATCGGCCTGCTGGCCAACCTTCAGTCCGCCGATGTCGCTGCGCCCCAGACAACGCGCGGAGCCTTCGGTGGCCCAGCGGATGACGTCCTGGTGACGTACCTGGCTGGGCGAGTAGCGCAGGCGGCCGATCAGCATCGCCTGGCGCATCTCCTCGGCCAGGTTGGAGTGATCCGCCGAGGCCGAGCCGTCCACCGCCAGGCCTACCGGGCAACCTGCGGCCTCGAGTTCCAGGGTGCGGCACATGCCAGAGCCCAGCACCATGTTGGATGAGGGGCAGTGGGCGATGCCGGTGCCGGCTTGGCCGAGGCGGGCGACCTCGTCGTCGTTGAAGTGGATGCCGTGGGCCAGCCAGGTGCGATCGCTGAGCCAACCGGTGGCCTCGAGGTAGTCCAGCGGTCGCATCCCGAACAGCTTCTGACAGTACTGCGTCTCGTCCTCGGTTTCTGCCAGGTGGGTGTGCAGGCGCACGTCCTTCTGCTCGGCCAGGCGAGCGCTGTCGACCATCAGCTCACGGCTGACCGAGAAGGGCGAGCAGGGCGCCAGCGCCAGGGTCACCATGGCGCCCTCGCCGCGCTGATGGTAGGCGTCGATCAGACGGGTGCTCTCGTCGAGGATGGTCGCCTCATCCTGCACCACCGACTGGGGCGGTAGCCCGCCCTGCTCGCGCCCCACGCTCATCGAACCGCGGGTCAGGGCGGCGCGCACACCGAGCCGACGCGCGGTCTCCACCTGGACGTCGATGGCGTGCTCGAGCGCGCCGGAGAACACGTAGTGATGGTCGGCCACGGTGGTACAGCCGCTCATCAGCAGCTCCACCATCGCAAGCTCACTGGCCAGCGCCAGCTGGGCCTCGTCGAGGTTGGCCCAGACGTCGTAAAGGGTGGTGAGCCAGGGAAACAGCTCCTTGTTGAGCGCCGGCGAGTAGGCCCGGGTCAGGGTCTGGTAGAAGTGGTGGTGGGTGTTGACCAGGCCCGGCAGCAGAACGTGTCGGGAGGCATCGAAGGTCTTCTCGACGCGGGTTCGGGGCGTCTGGCCGGCGGCCACGGCTTCGATGATCCGGCCGTCCTGAACGACGACACCACCGGCCGCGTCAGGGTCGCTGGCGGCCAGTGGATGCTTGATCCAAGTGACGGGGGGATGTGAGCTCATGCAGTTCTCCTGGGTTGGCTTCGCCGAGCGAAGGGTTACCCAAGCATCGTGCCCTGCTCCCGACGCCGTCCCTTGGTCAAGGAGGGCGAGGGCTCGTCGCGTAGCGGATACCTGGTTCAGGTGCCTTCAGAAACAGCCGCCGAGGGCGGTGAGCGTCATCAATTTCACGGTTCACGCTGCACCGATATCGAGCGGCCTGTGTACCATTGTGGTGCGCAATATATGACCGTTATTGTGTACAAAATGGCCGTGACGTCAGGGCTTGTCAAGTGTCCCTCTGCTTCAGGGCCTGGCGGCCTCGCGGGCGGCTCGACGCCGGCTCAGACGATCCCCGAACAGGTAGGCACCCAGCGCCACCAGAATCAGTAGCGCGCCCAGCAGCATCGAAGGTGAAGGGGTTTCCTGATTGAGCAGCATGCCGAGGGTCAGCGCCAGCACCGGGGTGATCAGGGTCACCAGGGCGACGCTGGCGGCGTGCAGCCGAGACAGGATCAGGTAGTAGCAGAGGAAGCCGATCAGTGAGCCGAACAGCGCCAGGTAAAGCACCGCCCATAGCCCACGGGGGCTGAGTGGAATCATCAGCGGTTCGCCGCTGGCGAGCCATAACACCAGAAAGCAGGGCATGGAGCCGGCCAGCGCCCCCACGGTCTGTTGCAAGGGGTCGAGCCCGGCGGCCACCCGCTGCACGGCGATGCCGCTGGCGCTGAATAGCGTCACCGCCGACAGCATCATGGCCAGTGCCAGCACCTGGGCGCCGCCGCCGAGCGTCAGGCTGTCGGCGAACACCACCGCCAGCCCCGCCACCCCCAGGCCGCAGCCGATCCAGTGCCAACGCCTGAGCCGGGTGCTGCCGGGCAGGGCCTGCAGGATGAAGCCGGAGATCAACGGCGCCATGCCGAACATCACCGACAGCAGGCCCGAGGGCAGAAACTGGGAGGCGTGGTAGCCCAGCGCCATGGCGCCG